>JBILTI010000466.1:0-2968 GCA_044371595.1 Bacteriovoracaceae bacterium | reverse complement strand
TAGACGGATCGAGGAAGTACGCGAGGGAGTTCGTGAGGGGCTTCGTCACCGATGCAAGATCGAACCAGATGTCCGGGACGTCGTTGAGGTGGACATTTCCCGCGTCAACGTTCGCATCGAACGCCTGGAAGGTTCCCGCCGCGAAGTCGATGACGCCTACGCCAACGGAGTCCATGGGGCCCGCGGGGAGGAGGGCTGATACAATTTTCTTAAGGATCTTCACTTGCCTATGATACCTAATCTCGAAGGAGGTCGGATAGTGCCGATAACTTTAATTTCTCTCCAATGGTTCGTCGTGATCTCTCGATGACCGAACTTATCTACAACATTTATCAAAACGAAGACAATTCGGAAGTGGCCCAGCTGGAAAGACCCGAGCTTATAATCCTGCGGTTTTGACCTTTTCAAGGATTTCGCTTCAAACCCCGTTTGGCCTAGCAGCGAAATCCTGAGGAGCTCACCGAGTATCTGCTCTGGGTTTCCCCACATCTAAGGAAAAAAAAATGAAGCTATCTATCATATTCAGTTTTGTAACTTACAAAGATGCTACCACACTTAAAGTAAAAATTATTTGCAGCGGGTGTATCTTTTTTATCATAGCTAATACACTGGAGACTAAGACCTTGTGATCTTGTAAGTAAAGAGAAAAGGGCTCCAATGTTATCGAACCCGGAGCTTTTAGCCACCTCTCTAGATATAGTGATAGTGGCAACTTCAGGCCCAGATTGGGTTATGTTTTTGGCTTTCACCACAAGGTTGTTATCTAAAATATGAAATTCATCGTATTTCCCGAAGAACATAGGAACATCACGCAAATATATAGCAACGCTTTGGGGAACGTCACTGGCAATGGCCCTTTTATTAGTAGGTGGTGCTTTTTCTGCGGTCATCGGCTTCTGAGTCATTGCCACTGCAGCGGATGCTACTAACAATGAAGCAATGGTTATTCCAAAAAAACGACCCCAAAATTTCATAAACATCTACTGCTCCTTAAGAATGAGTAAAATCACTCTAGGATAGTATATCCCGAACCATAACCGTCCAAAATGGGGAATAATTTACCCTGGTCAATTAGGCGGAGTGATCTTCCCTTGTGACTGCTCAAAAAAGTGTTATTTTACAAAGAGTTAACGATCTTCCCGAGGTATGGAATGGCCTCTCTTTGCGAGATTCGATCGTCGAGGTAGGTCCAAAAACTTACGTTGAGCTTCCGGCAGGTTGAGGCGAGCGAGAGCATGAGGTCCCACGCACGGACTCCGGCGACGGAGCGATTCTGCAGAGAGATCTTTCGCTTGATCACTCGTTCCCTAACGTCGAGTTCCGCCTGGTTGTTATGCAACGGAAGCTGTGGGTATTTAAGGAAGAGAAGAAGTCCCTCCCGGTTTTCCCAGGTCCGCTTGAGCTGTTCGTCGAGGGGCTTCACGAGCGTCTTAATCGAGCAGATCCTACGGAACTCTTCCCGGATCTTCATCCGAAGCTCGCGCGAGCGCTCTGCCTTAAATCGCAGCAGAAGCACGTAGAAGCTTCTCCATCGCTTAACGAAGTTCTCCAGCGTCTCGCTCTCGATGCGTTTGAATACTTCGCAGAGCTTATATTTTCGGATCTCGTGCACCCAGCAGAGCTGGTGATTGCTGACGAGGTCCACGAAGTTCGGGGCGTCGTCGGAGACGATGAAGTTTATCGGAGGTCCCAGCTGCCGCGATCGAACGGCGGCCACCGCCGCTCCCGTTCGGATGATGTCCTTCTGCCGCTTCTCGAGGTCCCTCAACGGATCCTCGACGAGGAGCTTCTCAAGATCTTCTCGGGAATAGATACGCTCTGACTTCAGCCGGGAGAAGTGGTTTGTAACAGCGGGTTTCTTTAGCTTCTGAGCGATGAACGTCACCGCCGTATCGTCGACGAGAAACTTCTGCGCTCCCCCGAGGACTGCGGCGACCGACGACCAGCGGTTCTTCTCCGGGCCCGTCGTGTACTGCGTATAAAAACGATTGCTAACGGAGAACGTGTAGTAGTTCTGACCGTTGAACTTCGCGCCGGTTTCGTCGATGTGGATCTGCGAGGCCTTCTTAAAAGCAGCGCCGCGGGCGGAGCCGAGGTCCTCCGCGAAATTTTCCGACAGGTCGTTCAAGATCGCGTTGATCGTCCCCGCGCTGATGACGATTCCCCAGTCCGCGAGGTTCCGCCGGATCTTTTCGTGCGGGACTCGGTTCTTGTAGTACTGATAAAGAATGAAGGTTCGAAGGACGGGACCGAACTGGCGACCTTTAAAGGCGTCGGGGATCGCTCCTTCGATGACCTTTCCAAGTTCCGCAGACCAGTACCGGTGGATCCAAAACTCGATGTTCCGCCTCCGGATCTCGAGCTCCTGGACGACGACCCGGCGCTTGCCGATGAACTTCGCGTCCTTCGGAAGCTCGCCCTTCAGAACGTCGAGGTCCACGGACTCGTCGACGGCGATCTCGTCGTTCTTCGCGCTCTTTCGGTGTTCCTTTTTTGGAGGCGGATTGAGTTCCTTCGTGGAGGTCGGTTTGATTTCAGGTTTCGGCTTCTCGCCCTTCAGGCGGCGGATTTCGTCTTCTTTCTGACGAAGCTTTTCCTGGAGCTCGGCAACTTCTATAGACCTGTCGAGCGCGACCTGGGCCGTTTGCTTCAAAGTTCTTTTCAATCTGCCGTTGTTCCAGCCGTCTAGGAGGCCTTTCGCGAGATTCAGGAGGTCGTCGATTGCCATGGAGCAATTCTGGCAGAAAAAGAACGCTTGGCCAAATGATATAAATGACATGCGGCCGTATGAAGCGGCCGCAGAATTGGGCTAAACAACTTATTGAGCAATTACCTTCCCTTAGAGCCTATCCCAAAACCGTCCTTAACGTGATCCACGCTGCCGCGATTTGAAGAACCGCCATATAGTTCTCTTCAGATTTTTCCGTGCGTACCCTCGCCTTTGCAAATCGATTGATCCAAGAAAAGC
>JBILTI010000390.1:0-2969 GCA_044371595.1 Bacteriovoracaceae bacterium | reverse complement strand
CTTCTGCCCACCGGAGGAGTTTCCGCTTTTTTTATCGCGCTTGGGATAGCGTTTGGGTTTGCGGTCTGTAGAAGGCGGTAGGTGGCTATTGTGACTGTCCTTATTTATTATCAGTTGGTGTTCGCGGACTCTTTCCTTGAGATCGGCGATCTCTACCTTCGCTTTCTGGAGTTCAATAAAGAGAACCTGGGTTGTCATGAGTAGGGTTTGGATCAGAAGACGAGCAGTGGGACTTAGGGTCGTGTCTTTAAGAACTTCATTTGAAAGTTCCGCCAGTTTGTTGGTATAGTCCTGATCGATGTTCATGCAAATAGTGTATCGATCGTTGATGACTTGGCCTATACGCATGGCCGTATAAAGGAGAGATATGATTTCACTTGAATCGCTGACGAAGGAAGAATTGATTGATCTCCAGGTGAGTATTGTTGAACGGCTTCGTTACATGCAGCAGATGGAGGCACGAAACAAAATGGAAGAATTTTATTTTGGAGATCTGGTTAGTTTTAAGGATAAAAATGGAAATCTAATCAGGGGTACCGTTGAACGCTTCAATCAAAAATCTGTCAGCGTGAAAGGCTTCGATGGGCTTGGCTGGAGGGTGAGTCCTCAGCTTTTGACAAAAGAGCCCACCGCCGTGCTTTCAGTGCCTTATAAAAAACGAGGGTCCTGAGTAGTTACTCGGTTACCGGACGGGTTTATAGAGCGCAAGCACCTGGTCGAGGGTTAACGCCTCAGCGCGGATCTGCGGGCCCACGCCCGCCGACGCGAGCGCGGCTTCCGTCCGTTCCGGCCCGAGCGCGGTCCTGAGGATTCCCCCGAGCTGCTTGCGGCGCTGGGCAAAGACCGTCCGCAGGAACGCTTCGAAGCGATCGATTTCTTCCAGAGGAACGAGCGGGACCGCCCTACGCTTGAATCCGAGCACCTGAGAGTCGACCTTCGGCGGGGGGACGAAGGCCCCCGGCGGCGCGTACACGACGTGCTTCAGATCGAACTGCGAAAGGCACATCACGTGGAGCGACCCCATGGCGTTCCGCGGATCGTTCGGAAGGATCTTCTGCGCCACTTCCTTCTGGTACATGAGGGTCATGTGGGTGATCTCCGGAATCCGCAGGAAGGAGAGGGTGAGCGGGACGCTGACGTTATAGGGGAGGTTCGAGACCAGCCAGATCGAGCGGAAGCCGTGCGTGGCCAGGAACTCCTGCCAGTCGAACTCCAAAGCATCCTGCCGGTAGATCCGCTCGGGCCCTACGGCCGGTGCGAGGAGCTCGACGAAGCGCTCGTCCATTTCGATCACGAAGATCGGCTTGCTGTAGGCCGCGAGGCGCGGGGTCAGGACCGCCGGGCCCGGCCCGATCTCGACGATCGCGTCGATGTCCGGAGGGAGCGGTCCCGTGATCTTTCCGATCACCGACGGGCTGCTCAGGAAGTGCTGGCCAAAACTTTTGTTGGCCTCTGGGAAGCGGCCCACTAGTTCTTCTCCAAGAAGCGCGACCGGGCGTCGAGCGACAAGCACTCGGGGTACGCGACCCGGAGCTCGGGAACGCGGGCCGCCCAGTTGGCGATCATTCCGGCGTTGTCGGTGCAGAAGAGGGGCTTCACCACGTGGACCCGCTTGAAGTTCTCGGTCATGAGCTCCCGGAGCCGGGAGTTACACGCCACGCCGCCGCCGATGACGATCGGAGTATCGAAGGTCTTCACGTGTTGCTTGAGAATCTTATCGATGATCTCCTGGGCCTTGATCCGAAGCGTCTGGACGATCGCTTCCTGATAGCTCGCGCACAGGTGGGGGAGCTCGGCCTTGATTTCCTCCGGAGTCATCTTCTGGAGCCGGACCCGGAGGGCGGTCTTGAGCCCCGAGTAGCTCATCTTTCCCGGCCGGTCCCGGAGGTACGAGATCGGAAAGTCGTACTTCTTCCGATCCCCCGTTTTGGCGAGCTCGTCGATGATCCGGCCCGCGGGGTAGCCGACGCCCATCAGCTTTCCGCCCTTGTCGAACGCCTCGCCGGCGGCGTCGTCGAGCGTCGTGCCGAGGACGTCCATCTGGTTCGGGCCCGTCACCCACATGAAGGCCGTGTGTCCCCCGCTCACGAGGAGGCCGAGGTACGGGTACGGGACCGGTTCCGTCAGATGGATCGCTTCGAGGTGGGCGTAGAGGTGGTTCACCGGTACGATCGGTAGCTCACGGACCATGGCGAAGGTCTTGGCGAGGTTGATGCCGGTCAGGAGCGAGCCGACGAGGCCTGGGTGGGTCGTGACAGCGACTTCGGTCACGTCGGCCGCCGAGATCCCGGCCTCGCGGAAGGTGACCTCGAGGAGCGGAGGAAGTGCCTTGACGTGCGACCGCGCCGCGAGCTCGGGCACGACGCCGCCCCACTTCGATAGGAGGAAATCCTGATTGTAGCTATTGAGCGCGAGGATCCGCGGAGTGCCGGAGCCGTCGAGGAGGCAGAGGGAGGTGTCGTCGCAGCTGGTTTCTACCGCGAGGATGATCCGGCGCCGGTGCTCAGAGTTGTTTTCTGGCCTCATTCGCCTCGTTCGTGTTTTTGTAGTCCTCGACGACTTTCTTGAACGCCTGCTTCGCCTCGTCGGGCTTGCCCATCTTTTCGAGGGACTTTCCGATGAAGAGGAGGCTTGACGGCGCGAGCGAGGCGCGCGGGAACTTCGTGAAGATCTTGCTGAAGTAGACCATTGCCTTTTCGTGGTTGCCCGCGTAGTACTCGACCTTTCCGAGTCCGTGGAGGACCTTGTTCCGGTCGCCGGGGGTCAGGCCCTCGTGATCGATGAGGCCCTCAAGGATCGTGCGGGCTCCGGCGTAGTCGTTTTTCTTGATCTGCTCTAGTCCGCGCTCGAGCTCACCTCTTGCGCTTTTTTTTTTCTCGGTCCGGGAGACGGACTTCGCCGACTCCTTGACCGCGGCGAGGCTTTCGGTCACCTTTTCGATGAACCCCCGCTGCTCCTTGAGCTCCGCC
>JBILTI010000164.1:0-5131 GCA_044371595.1 Bacteriovoracaceae bacterium | reverse complement strand
GACGGCCTGGCCAAGGCCGGGGACATCGTTAAGGTCGAGATCACCGACGTGCTCGACTACGACCTCGTCGGCCGGATTCTATAAGTATTACCCTGCGTCTTTTCAATTCGCGTCCCTGTGTTAAACAGGGATTCGTATGCGACACCTCTTCGTTACCCTCTATCTTTTCTCCGCGGCGGTCCTGGCCCAGGAAGTCCGCGTAACCGTCGTCGAGCGGCAACCGCATCCCCGGTTCTCCGTCGGCGTCGGATCCCGGCTGACGCTCGAGCTGCCCGACGACCCGGGGCCCCGCGACGCCGTCTTCCTGGGCCGGATGGTCGACCAGGACCGGCAGGCCGTGGAGTACCTCTTCCTCGACGAGAAGCGGACGCGAATCCTGATGATCGATCCCGAGAACGTCCGCGGGCTCCGGGCCTCGGCGACGCAGGCGGTGATCAGTCCGATCGACCAGGTCGGGTCGACCTGCGCGGCCTACGGGGTCTTCCATTTCTGGGACCAGACACACGCTTCGAAGCTCCCGGCGCTCCCGGCGCTCGGGGAAACAATGGCCTCGGACCGGCGCCGGATGCAGCTCTTCGAGGAGCTCCTCGATACGTACTACATTCAGAACAAAACGAACCTGACGACGCTGATGGGCCGACTAGGAAACCGCTTCGGTTTCCGGTGTCGCAGTTTCCCGTTCTCGGACGGAAAGCGCGCCGCCGACTTCCTCTTCGAGCGGGCGCGGTCGGGGTCGCCGATCCTCGTCGACTTCAACATCGGCGGCGACATGGTCGCCTCGACCTATGAGGTGACGGACTTCGAGACTCCCGTGGGCCGCGATCCGCGGATCTGGGTCCCGCGGCGGGTCGGCCAACGGACCAGCAGCGGACACGTCATCGTCGCGGCGGCGGCATTCGTCGCGAACGGCCGGCGGAAGCTCCTGGTCCTCGATTCCAACTGGACCGAGCCCCGGGTCTGGGACCTCGAACGCTACGTCGTGCGCCGGGTGGCGGTCCGGGAGATGGGGTTTCACTCCTGTGAGGCGGTTCAGTGATCCTTGAGCTCGGCCTTCTTCGCCGCGAGCGTCGCCTCGAGGTCCTTGATTTCGTCTGAGAGCTTGCCGCTCTTGGCCTCGTGGAGCTTGTAGTGGAGGAGGCCGTAGGCCTGCTTATCCTTAAGGTCCTTGGTGAGGAGCTTCGTCTCGAGCTGCTCGAGGCCCATTTCGACTTCCTTCACCTGAGCGGAGAGTTCGCGGAACCGAAGGTCGATCTGCCGCTGGAGGTCGCCGATCAAGGCCGCGGTCTGCGTGACGACGGCGTGGACGAGGACATCGTCGCTGATCTTTTCCCTCTTCTTCCCCAGTAACCGGTCGAGCATGCGGTCTCCTTATCCCTTCATCATAGAGCGGAATGACATCCGGGGTCTCCGGGGCAAGAATCACCTAGTAGGTTAGTCGTCGGTTTCACCGTAACATGGTAGCATATTTAAGGAGTTACCCACCGTGAAAAAAACGATCGTTCTGCTCGGCCTCTTCCTCTCCCTGTCCGCAGTCGCGGACGTTCCGTCGGAGTCGACCTGGAAAACGAAGCTCCGCGACCTCGTTACTCAGGTTGCGGGCGCGGAGTGGGGCGCGAAGCTCCTGGGGGAACCGCCCGCCCCGGCGGCGGAGTTCCCGATGCCGGCGATCCCGGCGCTGGTGAAGAAGTCCACGGACGTCGGCTCCTACGCGAAGAAGCCGAAGGACCCGACGGAGTTCGACAAGCTTCCACTCGAACGGAAGCGGCAGTTCAACTACAAGTTCCTCGAGGAGCTCTTCCTCGTCACCCGGAAGACCCCACCAAAGGACGAGGATCTCGCGAACTGGCTCAACACGCTCGAGCAGGGCGGCTCGCGGGAAGGGGTCTACCAGGGCCTCGTCCTCGACGAGGTCTACAGCGGACTCGAGAGCATCGAGGAGCGGCCGAGCGAGAAGCTCCTGGACTTCTGCCTGCGCTTCAGCCAGACCTACCTCGCGCAGACGTTCGAAACCGAGGCGCTCACAAAGCTCAACCTCTATTCGCTCAAGCGCATCTTCACGGAGAAGGGCCTCGACCTCCTCGAGCACTACGAGGTCAACGACCTCGACGCCCTCTACCGGTGGTACGCGCTCCTGTCGGCGGAGCTCGCGGCGACCCACGGGCCGCTCCTGAACTCCCCGATCCGGAAGGAGACCTCCGCGACCTACCACTACGAGTGGGCGAAGGGGATGCCGATCCAGCACATCAAATCGGAGTACGTCATCAAGCTCCACCTGGTGATGAACGGACTCCAGCTCCAGCCTCAGTAGTAGAACGGATCGTCGACCGCGAAGAGCGCGTGTAGCAGACGCTCGACGCCGAGGGCGATGCCGGCGCTCGGCGGAAGGCCCCGGTCCAGCGCTCCGTAGAAACGGCTCGGCGCGGGGAGCTCGTACCCGTAGAGCCGGCGCTTGAGCTGGTTCTGCGCCGCGAACCGTCGCCGCTGCTCGGCCGTGTCCGTCAGCTCGTTAAAGCAGTTACAGAGCTCGATGCCGTTGACGTAGATCTCAAAGCGTTCGGAGACCCGCGGATCCTCTCTCTTGAGCGTCGAAAGCGCGGCGAGCGGCGCGGGGAACTCGGTCACCAGGAGGAGCGGGTACCGGGCGATCGCCGGCTCGACCTTGTTTAGGTAGAGCAGGAAGAAGTAGTCGTCCCACTCGAGGTCGCTCGGGGGCACCGGAACGTCCGGATAGCGGGCGAGGAGCTCTTTGATCGATGGAACGTCGAGGTGGTTCAGGACGTCGACGCCGAGGGTTTCGCGGAAGAGCTCTGCCATCGTTTTCTTGACTAGCACCGGCGCCGCGAACTGCGGCCGGAGCGGGAGGCCGCGGTCCGTTCCCCGGCGTATAACGTAGTCAAGGAGCGCCTCCGCGTCCCGCATGATCGCCTCGTAGCGTTCGTGCGCGCGGTACCACTCGAGCATCAGGAACTGGGACCGGTGGATCGGCGATTCGGGCTCGTCGCGGAAGCAGTAGGAGATGGAGAAGATCTTCTCGAAGCCCTCGGAGAGGAGCTCCTTCATACAGAACTCCGGCGACGTGTGGAGGTAGAGCGGCGCGGGGATCTGCTTTTGTACCGAGAAAAGCTGGAACGGATGGATGTGGACCTCCATCCCGGGGTTCTCGACGGCCGGCGGAGTCAGGACGTCGATGAAGCCTTGCTCCCCGAAAAAGTTTCGCATAATCTGGATGAGTTCGAAAAGGTAACGACGACGCATGGACTTCCACCGCATAAGACTGATTGTTCAGAACGAGCATACCCTCGGCCCCGACGAGTGGAAAGGGGCGGTCCTCTTTTTGTGCAACGAAGAGCACGTCTTCTTCATCAAGCGCTCCGAGGAGATGCCCACGCACGGCGGACAGATGGCCTTCGTCGGGGGCCATAAGAAAGACGGGGAAGCGAGCCCGTGGATCGTCGCCCGGCGGGAGTTCGAGGAGGAGACCGGCCTCCCGGCCTCGGCGATCGACTTCCTCGGCTACCTTCCGGTCGTCATGACGGCCCGGCTCCAGCCCATCGTCCCGGTCATGGGGAAGCTCCTGGTTCCCACGGCCGAGTTCATGGCGCGGGTGACGAGCAACGGCGAGTGGGACGATTGCGTGGCATATCCCTGGACCGAGCTCGCCGTCGAGGGGAGCTGGGAGTTCGGATGGCGCAACGGTCACGTCCGGACCCCCGTCTTCTTTCACACCCTGAAGCGGGGAACGTTCCTCCCGAAGTCGCGGGATTTCCACACTCACCTCCTCTGGGGCGCTACCGCGGCGATGGTTTGGGATTTCTTACGTCTTTACTATGGGCACTCCGGACGCTAATACTTACCCCTGCCCTCGCCGGGTCCCAGCAAAGGAAGTCGTATGGATGAATTGCAGCAGCTAGTTCTCGAGAACATTGAAGTCTACGTCAGCGGTTTCATCGTCGTGACGGGGGCGCTGTATTACTTCTTGCAGCAGAAGCGCCGGGCGAAGCGGCTGGACGTGGTCGAAGAGGCAACCGAGGTCGTGATCACGCCGACGGAGAAGCCGGTCCAGCCGCCGCTCGTCGGCTGGAAGGAGCGGCTGAGCATTGGCCTGGCGAAGTCCCGCACCGACGTCTGGGGAAAGATCGGAAATTTATTCTCAGGCCCGGCGCCGCAGCTCGACGAGATCGAAGAGGTTCTTTACACCGCGGACATCCCGACCGCCCTCGTGCAGGAACTCCTGCAGAAGCTCGAACGTGACGGGAAGGGTAAGAGTTCGGCGGAGATCCAGGGGCTCGTCTATGGGTTCATGAAGGAAAAGATGGAACCGGTGCAACACAATATCCATAAAGACGTTTTCGAGTTCAGACCGGAGGACAAGAAGACCCGGGTTTTCATGATCGTCGGCGTTAACGGCGCCGGGAAGACGACGACCATCGGGAAGCTCGCGACGAAGCTGAAGTCTCAGGGGGCGAAGGTCATCGTCGGAGCGTGCGACACGTTCCGGGCGGCGGCGGTAGACCAGCTCCAGGTTTGGTGTGACCGGGCCGGGGTGGATTTGGTGCGCGCAAAAGACGGGGCGGACCCGAGTGGCGTAGCTTACGACACAGTGGCCCGCGCTTACGCGGATGGCTATGACTACTGTCTGATCGATACTGCGGGAAGACTCCATACGAATCAAAACCTGATGGATGAGCTCGCAAAGACGAAAAGAGTCATGAGTAAGATTAACGCAGTAGCTCCGCAGGAAGTTCTTCTTGTACTCGATGCCATCACGGGCCAGAACGCGCTGAAGCAGGCCCAAGAATTTAACAAGGCGCTCCAGCTAAGCGGGATCATTTTTACGAAGTGCGACGGATCCGCGAAGGCCGGTAGCGCGGTTGGAATCGTGGATCAACTCAAAGTCCCGATAACCTACATCGGAGTGGGTGAGTCGGTAGACGATCTACTGACTTTCGATCTCGAAACTTACCTTAAAAGTTTAGTGGGTTTGGAGACGACTTAAAGCATTGATTTTACGCCGATGCTCTCAGTGTCTTCATTGACTTTTATTAGTGCCTCCCTTACCCTAACTTCATGACCCAAAGTCAGGAACAAGAGTTTAACGTATTAGGTTGTAAGGTTAAGTACCGACCGGAAC
>JBILTI010000155.1:0-5316 GCA_044371595.1 Bacteriovoracaceae bacterium | reverse complement strand
TCAAGAAGTCGAGGATCTGAAGGTGAAAAGGCCAATGCTTAAAGATACTGACGTCGCGGTTTTAGTGGCCCTGAAACTCGCGACGGAGAACCTACAGATCGAGGATGAGTATCGCACGAATATCCTTCGGCTCGAAGCTTCTCTGGAATCGGCGCTCGGAGCGATGGGCTCGCGGGCGAACTAGTTGTGGATAAAGATCGTCTTCGTCAGGAAATCCTCAGGAAGCTCGCATCTCTGTCTTTCGATGAATTCCAGTCGCTAAGTTTTAAGTTAACGAACCAACTTATCAAGTTCTTCTCGACGATTCCCGAACTTACGGATCAGATCGGCGGAGCGTATCTTCCCCTCAAAGCGGAGATCGCACCGGCCTACCAGGTGCTCCTGCGCGAGGTTCCGATGGCTTTGGCCTTCCCGGTGTTGACCGAGGGGGAAATGGCCTTTGGTATCCCGAACGGGATGCCCCGGGGAACTACCTGGCTCGAGCCCCCGTACCACCGGGCGGACCCGCGCTGGTTCCTGGTTCCTGGGGTGGGGTTCGATCTGGGCGGAGCGCGGCTTGGGCGGGGCAAGGGGTTCTACGACCGCTACCTCGATGGAAAAGACGTGACGGCGATTGGCCTAGCGTGGACGGAACAAATTTTGGAACAGATCCCGGTGGAGCAGCACGACTGCCACATGGATTTTATAATAACGGAAAATTTCTGCTGGGACGTTGCCCGGCGGGAAAAGTTTTAAGGGGAATACACATGAATCCAATCGTTATGGCCGTAGTGGGCGTAATCGTTGGTGCGGTCGTCGCTTACCTCCTGGTGAGCACGAAGATCGCAGCAGCACAGAAGTCCAAGGAAGGCACGGCCGAGGATATCCTGAAGCGGGCCGAGGCCCAGGCCGAGGAAATCAAGAAGAAGGCCGAAGAGCGCGGTAAACAGATCGTCCGGGAAGAGCGCGGCCGGCTCGAAGACGAGATGGAAAAGAAGAAGAAGCACCTCACGGACTTCGAACGGGGCCTGACGAAGAAAGAGGTCGCCCTCGAGCAGAAGACCGAGCAGATCCAGAAGGAGACGGAGCGGGTCAAGGCGAGAGAGACGGAGATCGAAAGCCGGGTTCAGAAGCTCGACGTCGAGCTGAAGAAGAACGTCGAGATCCAGGAGGAGCTCGCGAACAAGCTCACGCAGGTCGCGGGCCTCACGAAGGAGCAGGCGAAAAACGAACTCATCGCACAGGTCGAGGAGTCGGCGCGGCTCGAGGCCGCAAAGCGGATCAAACGCGTCGAGGAGGAAGCGAACGAGGAAGCCGAGAAGCGCGCCAAGCGCGTCGTCGGCATCGCCATCCAGCGCTTCGCCGGCGAATACGTCGCCGAGCAGACGATCTCCTCGGTTGAAATCTCCGACGACGGCGTGAAGGGCCGCCTCATCGGCCGCGAGGGCCGGAACATCCGCGCCTTCGAGCAGATCTGCGGCGTCGACCTCATCATCGATGACACCCCGGGCGTCGTTACCATTTCTTCCTTCAACGTCGTCCGCAAGGAGATCTCCCGGATGACCATCGAACGCCTCATCGCCGACGGCCGGATCCACCCGGCGAAGATCGAGGAGTTTTACGAAAAGTGTAAGCACGAATTCGAATCCCGCCTCCGCGAACTCGGGGAAAAGGCGCAGATGGAGATCGGCGTCCACGGAATCCATCCGGAGATCCTGAAGCTCATCGGCGCCCTGAACTGGAGAACGTCCTATACGCAGAACCAGTACCAGCACGCCCTCGAAGCCGCGTTCCTCGCCGGTAACATGGCAGCCGAGCTTGGCCTCAACGTGAAGCAGGCCCGCCGGGCCGGCCTCATGCACGACATCGGAAAGGTCCTCGACGCTTCCGCGGAAGGATCCCATGCCGTCATCGGCGCCGACTTCGCGAAGAAGTACGGCGAGTCGCCGGACATCGTCCACGCGATCCGCGCGCACCACGACGACGAGAAGCCGGAGTCGGTCCTCGCGCACCTCGTGGCGGCCGCGGACGCCCTCTCCGGCGCCCGCCCCGGCGCCCGGAAGGCCCTCAAAGAATCTTACGTTTCCCGCCTCTCGGACATCGAGAAGATCGTCAACAGCTTCGAGGGCGTCCACCGCTCGTACGCGATCTCCGCGGGCCGCGAAGTCCGGGTCCTCGTCGAGAACGAGAAGGTCTCCGACGAGCAGACGATCATGCTCTCCCGAGACATCGCCCGGAAGATCGAGCAGGAAATGTCTTACCCGGGAACCATCAAGGTCTCTGTCATCCGGGAGACTAGAGCGGTTGGTATCGCGAAGTAATCTAAGGAACCGGGGAGGAATCACATGGATAGCCGCAGCGCAATCGTAACCGGTTCCTCCTCTGGCCTTGGCCTGGAGATCTCGAAGGCGCTCCTGGGCTTCGAGTTCACCGTCTTCGGCGGCTCCCGCTCCGGGACCCCCCTCGAGCACGAGAACTTCTACGACGTCGAGCTCGACGTCACCGACCCCGGATCCGTCGACGAGTTCTTCGAAACCGTCCGCGAGTTTACGCCGCACGTCCACCTGGTAGTGAACAACGCGGGGATCTGCGAGATGGCGTCCGTCGGGGATACCTCCGTCGAGGCCTTCGAGCAGCACCTCGCCACGAACACCCTCGGGCCCTTCCTTCTGTTCCAGGGCCTAGAGCCGTTTCTCGTGAAGAACGAAACCCACGTAGTTTCGATCCTCTCGACCGCCGCCCACTACGGCTACCCGAACGTCGCCGCCTATAATGCCTCAAAGTTCGGCCAGCTCGGGCTCATCGAGAGCCTTAAGAAGGAATGGAAGGATCACAAGGTCCGGTTCACGAACCTCTTTCCGGGCGCGATCGACACGCCCCTCTGGGAAAAGCTCGGAACGAAGTTTTCCCGGGAGAAGATGCTCAGGTCCTCGGACTTCATGGCGGTCTTCAATTTCGTCGTGAACGCTCCGGGGGTCATCCAGTTTCCGGAGATAACCTTCCTGCACCGCGAGGGCTACCTTGAATAGCTCCTTCGTCCCGTCTCGTCGGAAGCTCGGAGAACTCTTGATCTCGGTCGCCGTCGCCGGCGTCTTCTACTTCTTCTACCCTAGCGCGGACGCCGTCGTCCTGTTCGTCTCGGGCTTCGTCTGGAACTGGTCGGCGAGCATCGATCCGGGACCGCTCTTTGAGAACCGGCGCTTGCGGTTTTCGATGCTGTCGACGGTGATAGGGCTCCAGCGGTTCGTCCTCAAGCCGTTCGAAACGGCCCCGGCCCTCCTGCGACGATTCGTGGCCGTCTTCCCCGCCGGCACCTTCTGGTGGATCGTCGCGCTCATCAACGATAGCGCCATGCCCTGGTGGTTCACGTTTCTCGGAAGCCTCACCTTCGAGCTCTTGCAGATCGAGCTCCGGCCTAAGAGAGCGCCCGGGGAGCCGCGGTGACGATCCTTCCGGTCGCGCTCGCCGTCTTCCACCGGATCGGACAGCGCTGGCTTGAGGTCTGGACCCAGCGGCGCGAAGACGACGGAATCTACCACGGTCTCCTCGAGTTTCCGGGTGGAAAGATCGAAGCGGACGAAACGCCGCTCGCGGCCGCCGTCCGGGAAGTCCGGGAGGAGGTCGGGATCGTCGTGGACCCCGCCGGAGGAAAGCTCTTCGGGCTCTACCCGAACGAGCTTCCGGGCCGGGTGATCCTACTTAACGTTTTCCTGTTTCCCGACCAGCCGTCTCTCGAAGGTCGGGGAGAGTGGTTGACCGTTGATCGGGATCGGCTTAGTTCCCCGTTACGGGGGAAGATTCCCGGTCCGAATCACCAGATCATTGATGATCTCTTCCGGGCGCTATATAGTTAGGGTCCCCGAGGACCCCATATGACCAGCGTCACCCAGATCATCATCCATTTCTTTCTCCTTTCGCTCGCGTTCGGAACGCAGCTCTTCGGGCCAGTGGTCAGTACGAAGCTCACCGGCGTCGGCTTCTACAAGCTCGGGACGTCGATCGTCCTCGCGGGCCTCGTGCTCGCCCTCGGGGTCGACCTCTACATGTCGACCGGAGTTACGGTCGAGGAGTTCGTCGCCTACGGGATCCTCCTCGCGACGAACGTCGTCTCCTACGCCTTCCACCGCGACGAGAAGAGCTGGTTCATGTGGCTCCTGTACGGAATCCAGGTCGTGACGTTTTCCGTCCTCGCGTTTCTTGTGTTTCGGCTCCAGCCGCTCTGGATCGTCTTCTTTTTCTTCAGCGCGGCCCTCCTTGGGATCAGCAACTACGCCATGATCCTCGGCCACTACTACCTCGTGGTGCCGAAGCTCTCGGAGGAGCCGCTGATCTATACGCTTTACATCTTCTGGATCACGATCTTCCTAAAGATTATTTCGTCGCTCGCCGTGGCGATGTCGCTCGGAGTTCCTTACCTCGAAGAAGCTTCGCTCAAGGGCGACGGATACATGTTCAACTGGCTCTTCGTCAGCATGCGTTACCTCTGGGGCTTCGCCGCTCCCTTGATCCTGAGCTTCTTCACATTCCGGCTCTGCCGGCTGCGCTCGATCCAGAGCGCCACGGGCGTGCTTTACATCGTGGAGTTTTTTGTTATTGTGGGCGAACTCATCTCAGTTTATCTCATGGCCAAGAACGGGTTACCACTATGATGGAAGTTCAGATTACGTGCACCAGCTGCGGCTCGAGCATCGAGGTTCTTCCGGACTACCACGCGACGAAGGTCGAGTGCGACGTGTGCAAGCACGTTCAAGAAGTCAAATTTTTCAAAGACCACGAGGCCGGGGTGCTGACGGAGTGCCCGGTTTGTACGCGGATGGACTTCTACAAGCAGAAGGACTTCAATCGCGTGATCGGGGTAACCCTTTTTGTGATCGCTGCCATCCTTTCCATCTGGACCTATGGTCTCAGTCTCGTCGCGCTTTACCTGTTCGACCTGTTCCTCTTTCGAAAGCTCTCGTTGGTCGCGATCTGCTACAAATGCCGGACGAACTTTCGGAAGGTTAAGAACATGGATGACATCCGGGACTACGACCACGAGATGAACGATCGGATTGTCTATTCTGATCACGACTTTAAAGGTAAGCCGCTATCCCACTAGAACTTGGTTGGTGGCGACTTATTTTGTTTAGGTTTTGATATTTAATCGGCGGCCGTGATATAGTAACTACGCTTAATCTTTAAACTAAAACAGGAGTCTATTTTTATAGAACCCCCGGCCAGTGCCTTTCGAAATTCTGTCTTACCTCCCCCCCAAGTTATCATCGTATGAGCACCGACCAAGAGATCCTCGTCCTGTCCCTGTCTCTACTTTTGTCTGGATTCTTCTCGGGCTCCGAG
>JBILTI010000016.1:0-10487 GCA_044371595.1 Bacteriovoracaceae bacterium | reverse complement strand
AGAGCGCCGAGGCGCTCTTCCGGAACGCGGCAGTGACCGAGGAGGCCGACGCGGAAGGCCCGTTCTGGGAGCTAAAACTCGGTGACCTCGACCCGAACCAGGAGATCACCTTTCGTTCGAAGCCGGGAGATTCTTATACGATCACCGGCGAATACCGGAACAACTGTAAGCGGAAGCCTCCGAGCCGGGGGAGAGATGCGAGAGTCCGCACCAATTCTGAAGGGAAATTGAGCTTCGTCCTCGAGAGCTATGTTGAGAAGATCGACTGATCAACATACAATAAGCTCATGAAGCTCTGCCTCGTCAGTTCTAACATTCGGTTCGACAATCCCGCCGACGGGGCCAACGCCTGGCCCCAACGGCGGTCTCTCCTCGCCGAAACGCTCCTCGCACACGCGCCCGACGTGATCGCGACCCAGGAGGGACGCTTCGCGCAGCTGAAAGACTTCGAGACCATCCTCCCCGGCTACGAAATCGTCGACCAGCATCGCTCGTGGATCAAGGAACGGATGTATCCGACGTTCTTCGTCCGGAAGAACGCCTTCGAGATCCTGCGGAGCGAAGACGTCTGGCTGTCGGAAACGCCGGAGGTCGCGGGGAGCGCCTCCTTCGGAAGCGCGTTTCCGCGGCTCATGACCCTGCTGCGGCTTCAGCCGAAGGGCTCCGATGTAAATATCGTCTTTGTGAACACGCACCTCGACCACGTGAAGCCCGAAACGCGGGCGGCGCAAGTCGAGGTGCTCGTCCGCGAAACCCGCCGGCACCTCTCCCCGGCGGCGGCGCTCGTCGTGATGGGCGACTTCAACGACGCCCCGACGAGCGGCGTCCGGAGGATCATCACGGACGCCTTCCCGGCGCTCGTCGACGCGTGGGGGGCCTGCAACGAGATCGAAGAGACGTCGCACCACGCCTTCACCGGGGAATGCCAGAACGGCGCGCGGATCGACTGGATCCTCGTCGACCGAACGCTCGGGATCGAAAGCTGCTTCCTCGAGAAGCGGACGGTCGACGGGCGGTACCCGTCGGATCACTTCCCCGTCGTCTGTCGGCTTAGCCCTTAACGGCGACCTCGGCACCGAGGTGGAGGTAGGTTTCGATCCCCTTCTCGCTGTTCGCGGAGATGTCCGCGGAAGGTTTCCACGCGCCCTTCTCCCCGAGGAGAACGACCGTCGAGCCGCCGAAGAGGAAGTAGCCCTTTTCCTCGCCGCGGAGGAACGGCTTGTTCCACCGGTGCGTCTGGATGATCTTCCCGACGCAGATTGCGCCGACTTCGATGTAGGCCAGGCGGCCGAAGTTCTCGGTCTGGAGGATCGAGACGTGGCGCTCGTTGTTGATGAAGATCTGGTTCTTGTACCGGAGGGCGAGCGGGTTCACGGAATCGTAGGCGCCGGGCACGCGGAAGTTGTCGAGGATCTTCCCGTCGTCGGGATAGTGGTAGCGGTGGTAGTCGACGGGGCAGAGCCGGGCGATAAGGAGGGGCCCCCCCTCGAAGATCTTCGCGACCTGGTCGTTGCCGACGAGGTCCTTCGCCTTTAGGAAATGCCCCTTCACGGGATAGAGGCCCTTTTCGCTGATGGCGTCGAAGCCGACGTAGCGGGCCTCGGCGAAGGCGGGCATCCGGTACGGCTCGGCGACGAACGTGCGCTTTCCGAGCTTGAAGCGGCGAATGAAGAATTCGTTGAAGGTTCGATACGAATCCCGCGGGTCGAGCGCGGGTCTCGTGCCCGGCTCGTAGTCGTCCATGTTGATGTTGAAGTTGTCGATGAAGGGCCGGACTTTCTTGTGGCTCGAGGGGAAGTCCTGGAACGATCCGTAGAGCTTACTAAAGTACTTGTTCGTGAAGACGCCGCCGACGCGCTGACCCGCGACGGACGTATAGAGGAAACGGATGAACCAATCGCCGTAAACTTTCTCCACCTCGGTCTGGCCAGACATTCGATTGAAATATTTGATTTCAGGGGGATTGCTGACGGTCGTCATGGGGGTGATTCCTCTTGGGGGTTTTGTGGAAACATATTATACTTTTGAGGCCAATTTAGTCAAAGTAAGGAGTCGGAAATGAAAGCCTTTCTGTTCATCATGGTGAGCTTATTTTGCACGCAGAGCTGGAGCGCACCACTTCTCCCGGTCGAGGAGAAGAGCATCGAGATTTACCGGACCGCGGTTCCCAGCACGGTCAACGTCTCGAACATCCGGCTCGCCCGAAACATGTTCTACGGCGAGGTCGAGATTCCCCAGGGGGCGGGCTCGGGCTTCGTCTACGATCTCCAGGGCCATATCATCACAAACTACCACGTGGTCCAGGGGGGAACGTCGTTCGTCGTTACGTTCTACAACGATCCCAAGCAGTACAAGGCGAAGATCGTCGGCGTCGCCCCGGAGAAGGACGTCGCCGTCCTGAAGCTCGAGGACCGGCCCACAAAGCTCTCGCCGATCGCCTTCGGCTCGTCGAAGGACCTTCTGGTGGGCCAGTATTCGTTCGCGATCGGCTCGCCGTTCGGCCTCGACTACACGCTCACGACCGGCGTCATCTCGGCCCTCGGGCGAAAGATCGACGGGATCGGCGGCGTTAAGATCAACGACATGATCCAGACCGACGCCGCGATCAACATGGGGAACTCCGGGGGCCCGCTCCTCGATTCGAGCGGCCGGCTCATCGGCATGAACACGGTCATCTTCTCCACGAGCGGCTCGAGCGCGGGCCTCGGCTTCGCCGTTCCGGCGGACACGATCAAGGTCATCGTCCCCCAGCTGATCCAGCACGGAAAGCTGATCCGGCCGGGGCTCGGGATCGGCATCGTTCCCGACAGCATGAAGCGCCGGATCCTCGGCGGCGACGAGAAGGGCATCATCGTTTCCTACGTGGACGAAAAGGGCTCGGCGGCGAGGGCGGGTCTGAAGGGCATGACCCAGGACCAGTACGGCCGGACGTACCTCGGCGACATCATCCTGAGCGTCGATGGCCAGGACGTGAACAACCTCGACGACATCTACCAGGTGCTCGAACGGCACAAGATCGGCGACGAGGTCACAGTGAAGTATCGGCGCGAAGGAAAGGTCCTCTCCACGAAGGTCCGGCTACAGGCCCTTTAGGTTCGCGGCGGCCTGGCGGAGGGTTTCTTCCTTCTTCGCGAAGCAGAACCGGAGGTAGCGCTCCCCGTCCTTTGACTTAAGATAGAACGCGGAGGGGGGCACGGTCGCGACCTTGTTTTCCTTGATGAGCTTCAGCGCGAAGTCGACGTCCGCAAGGGAGGTCTTCGCCTCGATCGGCACCATCATGAAATACGTTCCCTTCGGGATCGGAAAGTCGAAGCCCTGGCCGGCGAGTTCACGGTGGAAGAAATCACGCTTCCCCTTGTAGAGCTCGACGAAGCCCGGGAGATAATCCGGGAGGCGCTTGAGCCCCTCGGCCACCGCTTCCTGGATCGGGGTCGAAACCGCGAAGGTCACGTACTGGTGGACGAGCCGACAGGCGCGCGAGACGGTTTCGTTCGCGCAGATCCAGCCGATCTTCCAGCCCGTAAGACCGAATGTCTTCCCGGCGCTCGAGACCGTGATGGTGCGCTCGTGCATGCCCGCGAACGTAGCGGTGGGAATGTGCTTCGCCTCGTCGAAGAGGAGGAACTCGTAGACCTCGTCAGACAGGAGGTAGACGTCGTTCTTCTCCGCGAGGTCGCAGACGTCGAGGAGCTCCTGGCGGGACCAGACCTTGCCGGTGGGATTGTGCGGATTGTTCAGGATCAGGAGCTTCGTCCGCGGCGTGATCGCCCGGGCGAGCTCCTGCTTGTCGATCGTGAAGTCAGGCACGTGCATGGTGACCGGAACGGGGATCCCGCCGGCCATTTTAATCGCGGCGACGTAGGAGTCGTAGAAGGGCTCGAGCACGACGACCTCGTCGCCGGGGTTCACGAGCGCCGTGATCACGAGGTAGATCGCCTCGGTGGCGCCGACGGTGATCGTCACCTGCGTCTCGGGGTCGTAGGCGAGGCCGTAGAACGCCTTGTAGTAGTTCGCGACCTCCGTCCGGAGGTTAACGGTCCCCGAGAAGGGCGCGTACTGGTTATGTCCCTCCTGCATCTTGCGGTAGGCGATGTCCTTGATCCACTCCGGTCCGTCGAAGTCCGGAAAGCCCTGGCCGAGATTGACCGCTCCGTGCTCGCGGGCGAGCCGGGAGATGACGCCGAAGATCGAGTCCTTGAAGTCCGCGATGCGTAGGGCCGTGTCTTTCATAGAGGATTCCTTTTTTGCGGACCTTATAGCAAATCTATTCCTTCGGGTCCATAGCGTCGCGGACGCCCTCCCCGATCAGCGAGAGCATCGTGAGCGTGAAGAAGAGCGCGAGCGACGGATAGGCCGCGAGCCACCAGCCCTCGGAGAAGTGCTTCTGGGCCTGGTTCAGGAGCTCGCCCCAGCTCGGCGTCGGCGGCGTGAGGCCAAAGCCGAGGTAGTCCAGGCCCGCGAGGGCAGTGATGTTGCCGGCGATGACGAAAGGAGAGAAGGTGATGATCGGCGAAAGCGAGTTCGGGAGGAGGTGCGTAAAGAAGATCCGCGCGTGACCGGCGCCGAGGGCCCGCGCCGCCTCGACGAATTCCTTCTTCCGGTTCTTCAGGTACTCCCCGCGGACGTAGTAGCTGATCGAGATCCAGCCGAAGACGCTCGACAGGAGGATCAGGAGCACAAGCGTCGGCTGGAAGATGGAGATGATGATGATGAGGAGGAAGAACTGCGGAACCGTCGAGAGGACCTCAACGACGCGCTGGCCCCAGAAGTCGACGGCGCCGCCGAAGTAGCCCATGACGCCGCCGAGGACGGTGCCAACGGCGAAGGTGAGGAACCACACGGCCACGGCGTAGGTCATCGAGTAGCGGAGCCCGTAGAGGAGCCGCGTGAGGATGTCCCGGCCCCGGTCGTCGGTACCGAACCAGTTCTCCGACGACGGCTCGGCTGGGTACACCGCGACCGCGGTGTTCGATTCGAACGGGTCCCACTCGACGAGGGGCCAGACGGCCGCGTCACCGCGGCCCGCGTCGAGCGCCAGGTCACGGTAGTTCATCACCATGGTCTTCTCGACGCCGAACTCCGAGGGATGGTAGGTCACGAGGATCGGAAAATACGACTTCCCCTGGTACCGGAGGTAGAGCGGCTTGCTGTTGGCCCAGAACTCGGCAGTGAAGCTGAAGAAGAGGGCACTGAGGAGGATCCAGGTGGACAGGACCGCCAGGTGGTTGGCCTTGAACCGGTTCCACTTCTTACGGGTTTCGTCGTTCTTGATGAGTCGGGCGATCATGTGAAGTCGATCCTTGGGTCAACGAGGACGTAGGCGAAGTCCGAGAGGACGTTTCCGATGAGGAACAGGGCGCTCTGGATGAAGACGAGGCCCATGATGACGTTGTAGTCCCGGGCGAGGACGCTCTTGTAGGAGAGGAGGCCGATGCCGTCGAGCTGGAAGATCGTCTCGAGGAGGAGCGACCCGGCGAAGAAGACCGAGAGGAAGCCGCCGAGGCCAGTGACGATCGGGATCAGCGCGTTCTTCAGTGCGTGCTTCATGTACACGACGCGCTCGTCGACGCCCTTGGCCCGGGCGGTGCGGATGTAGTCCTTCTTGATCTCCTCGATGAGCGAGTTCTTCATGAGGATCGTGAGGCTCGTGAAGGACCCGATCGTGTAGCAGAGGAGCGGAAGAGCGAAGTGGTGGATCCGGTCGACGAGCTGCTCGAAGGCCGAGAGCTCGTCGTAGTTCTCCGAGTGGATGCCGCCGACCGGGAACCACTCGAAGAAGCTCCCGCCGGAGAAGTAGACGACGAGGAGGATCGCGAGCATGAACGGCGGGATCGAATAGAAGACGAAGAGGAGGAAGCTCGACGCGACGTCGAACGGTCCCCCCTTCCGGATCGCCTTCACGATCCCGAGCGGGATCGAGACGAGGTACGATAGGATCAGCGAGACGATCCCGAACTGGAGCGAGACCGGGAACTTGCTCGTGATGACCTCGATCACCGGCTCCTCGTAGGTGAAGCTCTCGCCGAAGTCGAGGGTCGCGATGTTCCGGAGCCACAGGAGGTAGCGGACGTGGAGCGGCTTATCGAAGCCGTACTGCTTCTTCAGCGCTTCGACGACCTCTTCGGAGACGCCCTGGGTTCCGCCGCGGCTCGCGGTGGCGCTCCCCTCGGCCCCGCCGCCGCCCCCGAAGCGGATCTGCTGGAGCTTCTGCTCGATGGGCCCGCCCGGCGCCATGTTGATGATGACAAAGACCACCAGGGTCACGCCGAAAAGCGTCGGAACGATGATGAGCAACCGGCGGAGGAAGTACTTCAGCATGGGCTACTGCACCTTCCAGAATTCCTGGCCCACGCCGTAGGTGAACGTGTCCTTCGGCTTCACGACCTTCTTCGAGTGCCCGTAGAGCGTGTACTTGTTGTTGAACCACCAGATGTACGGGTAGTCGGCGGAGACGAGCTCGTGGACCCGGTGGAGGAGCGGAATCCGCTGCTCCTTCTCGTAGAGCTTCCGGGCCTGATCGATGAGCCGGTCGACCTCGGGATTCGAGTAGCTGATGAAGTTCGACCCGGCGCCGGCGATCGAGCTCGAGTGCCAGATCTGCTTCGGATCCCACTCGACGCCGCCGCCGCCCCAGGCTAGGCGCACCGCCTCGAAGTTCCGCTCGTCGAGGAGCTTCACGAACGAGTTCCACTCGACGTTCTTGAGGTTGATCTCGACGCCGACCTTGCTCGCGTCCTCCTTGAAGACCGTGAGGTACTTCATCATGTCCGGAACCGGGTCGAGGATCGTGAACGCGAGCCGCGTCTTCTTGCCGGCGATCGTCTTGTCGAGGACGCCGTCCTTGTCCGAGTCGGTCCAGCCGACCTGGTTCAGGATTTTGAGCGCGCCGTTCGGATCATAGGGGACGGGTTTAACGTTCGGATTGGCGTAGTCGGACTGCACGTAGATCGGGCCCGTGGCGTCGGCCGAGAAGTTGTACTCGAACTTGTCCGACATGAGGGGCCGGTTGAAGAGCATCGCGAGCGCCTTCCGGACCTCGCGATCCTTCAGCACCGGGTGCTTCAGGTTGAAGCCGATGAAGTTGTAGCCTTTGGGCGACTTGTTCTCGGTCTTCACCTTGACGATTTTTTTCTCCCAGACGTCGCCGACGGTCTTCTTCACGAAGCCTTCGGGCCGGAGCGGCTGGAAGTCGAGGTCTCCCTTCTTCAGGAGCTCGAGGGCGACGTTCTCCTCCTGGACCATCCGGAGGTTGATCTTTTTAATCGTGTTGCGCTCCGCCTCGGACGGAACCGAACGGCCCCACCAATCGGGGTTCTGGACCATGATCAGCTTCTGGCCCTTCTCGTACTTCGAGAGGAGGTATGGGCCCGTGCCGACGAGCTTGCGGCCGAACTCCTTCTTGTTATCCTTGTTCGTGTAGAAGTGCTTCGGGAGCACGGTGAGGCCCGCGCAGACCTCGAAGTTCATGAAGTAGTCGTCGGCGACGGTGAAGCGCACCTTGTGCTTGTCGAGGACTTCGACGCTCTTGATCGACTCGTAGTAGGGCCTGTGCTGCACGGCCTTCCAGTCGTCGCTGAAGATGACATCGTAGGAGAACTTCACGTCCTCGGCGGTTAGCTCCTTCCCGTCGTGCCACTTGACGCCCGGGCGGAGCGTGAACTCGAAGACCCGCTTGTCCGGGGAGATCGTCCACTCAGTCGCGAGCGCCGGCTTCCACTCGTAGGTGTCGAGGTCGCGGTCGAGGAGCGACTCGAAGACGTAGCTGTGGACGGAGGTCGTGTAGCCGTCGGACGCCGAGAGCGGGCTCAGGGTCGTCGGCTCGCCGCCGATGTTGTAGGTGATCGAGCTGCCGCCCTTCTTCGCCTTTTCCTGGCAGCCGGCGAGCGCGACGGAGAGGGAAAGGATAACTATGTTGGCGGATCTGAATGCCATGGAGGCTCCTTGCGTAGCTTAGCGTTTAATGTAGAGGCCCGGATCGAGGGACCAGCGGTCGAGCTTGAGGTTGTGGTCCTCGATCCGGTAGGCTTCGAGCTTCGTGTCAATTTCGTTCAGCCGGGCCTCCGAGGTTTTAAATTCTGTGAAGGTGCGGGCCTTGTCTTCTTCCAGGGCGGCGAGCTCCTTCTGCCATTCGATCTCGAGCTTCTGTCGGAGGACCTCGAAGCGCTTATTAACGGCGTCGACCTTCTCAACGTGGCCCGTGAGCTCTCGTTGGTGCCGGTCCTTCTTCGCCTGCATCGCCATGCGCTTCTTCAAGAGCACCTCGACGAGGTCCCGAGCGACCTTCACCGTCTCCCGTAGGTCCTCGCTGTCGAACTGGAGGTAGGACCCGGTCGTGAAGTGCACCCGGCGGATGCAGGAATCGTACTGGGGAATTCTAAGGAGAAGGTAATCGTTTGTCCGGCCCTCGACGAGGCCAACACAGCGCTGGTCCGGGTAGCTCTCGTTCCAGAATTCGACCCGGTCCTTCCGGTTCAAAAACTTGATGTTGCCGAAGTCCGTGCGGACCCGGGCCAGCTTCGCTGTCTCGTTCAGGCGGGAAATCCGCCCCGCGAAGTGGCTCCCATACTCGTCCTTCGTCGATTCGAGCGGCAGGGCCCAAACGGGCGCTCCGATGAGAATCGTGAAAAGAATTAAGAGCTTGGCCATGCCAAGATTATGCCACGGACGGGATTTTTTTCGAGGATTGATTTACTCTTTTCGCAGGATAATACTTGAGCGGAACTCTTTCTCGTGCAGCGGCTCTTCGTACTTCAGCACGCGCATCCCCGGGAAGAGCCGGAGGAGCTCCTGCTCCCGAAGGTAATCGTCCTCGCCGCGGGTGTCGCGCGCGCGGCGGAGCTTTTCGCGAGTCGTAAACGCTTCGTAGATCAGGATCCCGCCGGGCTTAAGCCAGCTCCGGATCTTCTCCACGAGGGCGCGGTCGACGTAGTAGAAGCAGACGATAGCGTCGAAGGACCCCGGGGCGATCTTGTAGTCGGCGAGCGACGCCACGACGCCCTTAAACTTAACGCCGAACTCCTGGGCCAGGAGGTAAGCCTTCTTCACCGCCACCGAGCTGATGTCGATGCCGGTCACTTTGTAGCCCTTCTGCGCAAGAAAGACCGCGTTGCGCCCCTCCCCCATACCCATGTCGAGGACGGTTCCCTCGTAGGGAATATACTGGTAGTTCTCCGCGAGGAACGGCGCCGGCGACTTCCCGAAGACGAACGTGGGCCTCGAGTACTTCTCGTCCCACTGGGTCTTCGAGTCCTGGGACGTCTTGACGCCGGTGAGGTGCTGGAACCGGCTTCCGGATATGGGTTCCCGGGCCGCGGAAGCCGCGGTCGAGAAACACAGCAGGAGGCAGAGGAGATGGAGTTTCATTTCCTAGAAGCTAGCACTAAAGCACGTTAAAGGGAAGTCCGGCCTACGATTCCGGCGTTTCGTCGAGGTCGACGAACGCCGGTTCTTCGTCCGGCGTCCGCTCGCCCACGACGCCGAGCTCGGCGTCGAGGTAGAGGTTGAGCGTCGCGAGGAGCTTCTCCATGCGCCGGATCTTCCGGACGATGAAGTCCTCGACCGTGTTCGGCATGTCCTCGGTCGCGAAGAGGTACCAGCTCATCTCTTCCGCCAGCGTGTAGTACTGATCGAGCGTAGTGATCAGCTCCGTGCTACAGTGCGAGAGGTCCATGATCGAGGTGTCTTCATAGCGGTTGCGGAAGATCCGCGGGAAGTGCTCGCGGGTCCGCCGGAGCGCGAAGATCTCGAGGTACTCGGCCTTCCGGTCCCGGATGCGATGGAACAGGTTATTCGCGTCGATCTTTAACAGCACAAGGACCCGCTGGGTCGCCTCGTCATACTTGCTCTTCATGCCACGGCCCCGAGGCCCGCGCGGCGGCCGCCGGGCCATCTAATGTTTTTCTCAGTGTTCAGTTCATGATACCGGGCGATCCGTACGGCCAGCAACTGGGCATCGATGGGATACTTGAGGAAGAAGTAGTTCCGGGTCAGGGCGTGTTCCTTCGTGTCGTTCAGCCGGGAAAAGCTCGAGAGGAGAAGGAATGTAAGGCGCTTCGACTTCAGGAGGAACTTCAGGAGCCCCCGGGCGCGCTCGGTGTAGAGCCGGAGCTCGCGCGAATCCGCCACCGAGGCGACGACGGTGATTCGCGTCTGGTCGGTGCTTGCGAGGAGCCGCTGGAACTGATCGATCCGCACGGGAACGAGGATCAGGTTCCGCTCCCGGAGGGAACGGTCCAGGACGTAGAAGGCCGACGGAAGGCCGCCGTCGAGGGTGAGGAAAAAGATAAAGGTCGAGGCCCCGGAAGTTTCCATGTTTCCTCTTCGGAAGCTAGCGGAGAGACTTGACCCAGGCGAAGATTTTCCTGACGAAGCCGATCAACATTCCTACGCCCAGGGAGGCGAGGCCCGAGCTCCCGGAGGCCGGCGCGGTAGTTCCGCAGCTCATCGGATTCTTCGTTTCCCCGGCCGCCGTGTATGCGAGCGGCGAG
>JBILTI010000385.1:0-3012 GCA_044371595.1 Bacteriovoracaceae bacterium | reverse complement strand
CCGGGGCCTCGACCTTACGCGGGCGGAGATCCTCGAGGGGCTCATGGCGCGGAAGATCGCGGCCCTCGCGACGGGGAAGGATCCGGTGAGCGTGGATGATCTCATCTTTCGCTTCCGGAAGCAGCAGGAGTGCGCCGAGTGCGAGAAACTCGGGATCAATGCGCCGGAGCTCGAGGCGTGGTTCCTCGGATTCCGTGATCTCTAGCTAGTGGACGTCCTCGAAGCGGACCGGAACGCCGGCCTCCTTCCGGAAGGCCTTCTTCACCCGGCCGTTCTCCAGCACCACGACGTTTGTCGCGAGCCGCAGGGCCTCCAGGCGGTGCGCGATGAACAGCGTGGTGCGGTGCTTAAAGAGCGTCGCCACGTGGCCCAGCCACTCTTCCTCGGTGAGCTGGTCGAGGCTCGCAGTCGCCTCGTCGAAGACGAGGAGGCGCGGATCCTGAAGGAGGGCGCGGCAGAGGAGGAGGAGCTGCTTCTCTCCCTGCGAAAGGGGGAGGGTCTCGGGCCTCACGACGTGGTCGAGGCCTCCGGGAAAGCCGCGGATCTTCTCCGCGAGCCCCACGAGCCGGAGGCGCGCCCAGATCTCGTCGTCGGTGACGGTTTCGCGCCAGAGCCGGAGGTTCTCCCGGAGCGTGTCGGTGAAGACGAAGAGGTCCTGCGAAACGTGGCCCATCCACCGGGCGCGGCGGTCCGCGGGGAAGGTCGCGAGGTCCTCGTCGCCCCAGGTGATCCGGCCGACCTTTATCGGATAGAGCCCCAGAAGGAGGTGCGCGAGGCTCGTCTTTCCCGAGCCCGTGCGGCCAACCAGCGCGGTCACCTCACCTTCGGGAAGCTCGAGGGAGAAGTTCCGGAAGAGCTCCGAGTCGGGCCGGTAGGAGAAGGTGATGCCCTCGAAGCGGAGCGGACCGCGCGGTGGCGCGGCGTCGTGAACCGGCGGCTCCCCGTTCCGCGTGACAGGCCGGGGAACGATGATCCGGAGCCGCTTCACCGATCCCAGGGCCGTCACCATCACGTTGAGCTTCTCGGAGATCTCGAAGAACGGTCCGAACACGAGGCCCACGTAGGTGAAGCTCGCGATGAGCTTTCCGATCGTGGTCTCCCCGTGCGTTAGCTGGTAGACCCCGAGGGCGATGACGGCCGCGTAGGTCGCCCCCATGACGAGCACGTGGAGCGAGGAGAAGCTCCCCCACGTGAGGATGTTCCGGACAATCACGGCCGAGTACTGCCGCTGGAGCTTCTCGTGCCGGCGCGCCCACTTGTCGGCGTAGGGCTGCGAGTGCAGGACGGCGAGGTTGTTCATCGTATCGGCCGTGTGCGAGGACATCCGCGAGAGGATGTTCCGGGCGACGCGGCCCCAGCGCATCTGCGCCTGCGACACGTTTAACATGAAGACGGCCATCGGTAATAGGGTCAGGAGCACGAGGACGGCGGCCTTCCAGGAGAGGGTGAAGAGGAAGACGACGGCCCCGAGGATCAGGGCGACGTCGCTGATTACGGTGAAGAAGCTCGCCGTGAAGAACGACGAGAGGTTCGATACATCGTTCACACAGCGGGAGATGAGGCGGCCCGAGGAGTTGGTATCGAAGAAGACCAGAGGAAACTCCCCGAGCTCGAAGAACACGTCGCTCCGGAGCCAGCGGGTGATGCCCTGGCCGGTCTTCGTGACGAGCCACTTGTACGAGAGGTCGGCAATGACCTTCAGGAGCATCACGCCCGCCAGGAGACCGATCCACAGATGAAACGAATAGGTCCGGGCGATCAGGACGTCGTCGACGATCTTCGCCACGAGCCGCGGGACCGCGACGGCGATGAGGGTCGCGAGGCCGAAGAGGACGAGCGCCACGGCGAGGATCCGTCGGTGGGGCCTGACCCAGGGCCAGAGCCAGCGCGCGTCGGAGAGGGCGCCGTCCCACTCCTCGGCCCTGAGGAACTGGAGGCTGAAGGGCCTGAAGTGGTACTTCCGGTCTTCCTGCTCTTTGAGCTCGATCGGCGTCACGGGGCCTCCCGGACGAGGGCTTCCCGCTCGTCGCGGAGGAGCGCGGAGAAGAGGGCGTGGTCACTTTTGATCTCGGCGAACGTTCCGGTCCGGACCACCCGGCCACCTTCGAGGACGACGATCCGGTCGAAGTGCGCGAGCGAACTCAGGCGGTGGGTCGCGAGGATCAGGATCGCCCCGTGGTCGAGCCGCCGGAGGTTACCGATGATCTTCCGCTCGGTGTTCGGATCAAGGGCGCTGATCGCGTCGTCCCAGAGGAAGAGCCGGGCGTTCGAGTGGAACGAACGGGCGATGAGCGTCCGCTGCTTCTGGCCCCCAGAGAGGTTAATGCCCTTCTCGCCGATCAGGGTCCGGAGGCCCTCGGGGAAGGTCCGGAGGTCGGCGGCGAGGTCGGCCTTCTCGAGGGCCGCGACGAGCGAGGGCCCGTTGAGCGGGTCGAGCGGGGAGACGTTCGCGGCGAGCGAGCGGCCGAAGATCTGCGGCGTCTGGGGGATGTAGGAGAGCTGGCGCCAGAGCGAGCGGCGCGCGAGCTCCCGGAAGGAGACGCCGTTGAAGCGAAGTTCGTCGTAGCAGAGGTAGCGGTCCTCCCAGAGGCCCGCGAGCGCCTGGAGGAGGACGGTCTTGCCGCTGCCGACGGCCCCGACGAGGGCGATGTGTTCACCGGCGCGGGCGGTGAAGTCAACGCCCGTCAGGAGGGCCTCCCCGCTGGGGGCGCGGACGCTGAAGTTTCGAAGTTGGATCTCCGTCAGCGGCGCCGCGAGATCGGCGGGGCCCGTTTCTTTCACCGGAAGCGCGTCGATCTCCTGGTACCGGCGGGCCCCGGTCCGCGCCTGCTGAAAGAGGTTCATGAGGTAGCTAATACTCATGAGAGGCCAGAGGAGCTTGTCCAGGAGCTGTAGCGACACCGTCAGGGCGCCGAGGTTCCCGGCCATCTCGCCCTGTCCCCGGTAAGCGAGGACGAGGACCACGAGGTAGCTCGTCTGGATCACCGTCTGGAGCGTCCCGTCGAGGCCCAG
>JBILTI010000383.1:0-3019 GCA_044371595.1 Bacteriovoracaceae bacterium | reverse complement strand
CCGTCGCTGGAGCCGCGCCCGCTGAAGCTTCCGGGGCGCGTAGACCAGCGCCGTCGCGTCCAGGAGCGGTTCGAGCTTTCGCTCGAAGAGGAGGGGAACGTCGTAGACGAGGAAGTCCTGCCCGGTGACCCGCCGGGCCCCGGCTTCAAAAACGGCCGGCAGGCGCTGGTAGATGAAGCCTTCGACCCGGGCCTTCGCCGCGGCGTCGGTGAAGACGACTTCTCGGAGTTTCCGGAAGTCGACGCCGTCGTCCCACGCGGCGGGGAACTTCGTCCGGACGAACTCCCGGGCCTCGTCGCCGGCGTAGATCTCCTTCACGAGCTTGTCGGCGTCTATCACCGCGAGGCCCCGCGCCTCGAGGAGCCGGGTCACCGAGCTCTTGCCGGTGGCGATCCCTCCCGTGAGGCCCAGGATCGGCCGATCGAGGCGATAGAGCCGGTCCGCGGCGCTCCGGCGCCGGAGCTCGTCCCGTAGAGTGATCATAGCTTCTTCACCCGGATCCAGAGCTCTTCGAGCTCCGCCTGCGGCGTCTCCGCGAGGGTTCCGCCGCCGTCTCGGACGAGGTCTTCGACCTTGTTGAACCGCCGGATGAACTTCCGGTTCGCGTCCCGGAGGCACTCCTCCGGGTTGAACTCGAGGTGCCGGGCCAGCTGCGCGACGCTAAAGAGGAGGTCACCGATCTCCTCCCGGACGCGGTCCCGGTCGAGCTCCGGGGCCGCGAGCTCGGCCTTCACCTCGTGCCACTCTTCCTCGACCTTCTCGGCGACCTCGCGGTAATTCGACCAGTCGAAATTCAGGGCCGTCGACTTCTTTCCGATCTTGTGCGCCGACTCGAGCGCCGGCGCCTGGAGGCACTTCTCGTCGATCGAATACTTCCGCGCGCCCTTTTCCTTGAGCTTGATCTCCTGCCAGTTCGCGACGACCTCGTCGGGGGTAAGCGCCCCGCCCCCGGTGCCGAAGACGTGCGGGTGGCGCCGGACGAGCTTGTCCGCCAGCACCCGCGCGGCGGACTCGAGCGAGAAGCTCCCGTTCTCTTCGCCCATCGAGGTGTGGAGCAGGACCTGGAAGAGGACGTCGCCGATCTCTTCCTCCATAAGCTTCGCGTCGCCGGCCTCGGCCGCGTCTACGTACTCGTAGGCCTCTTCGATGAGGTACTTTAGAAGGCTCTGGTGGGTCTGTTCGAGGTCCCAGGGGCAGCCGGTCTGCGGGTGCCGAAGGGCCTGGACGACCCGAAGGCAGCGGTCGAACTCGGGGTGTGATGACATTGCTTACTCCTTGGGAAAAGGATACCATGGCCCCGATGAAGAGACACCCGTTCCTCACCGTCGATTTCTCGAGCACTGTTACCTTCGCCCCGGCCGAGGAGCGCCGCCTCCGGCGGTGGCTCGCCCTGGCCGGAGAGGTGGCCCGGGAGCTCGTCGCCGAGAATGTCATTTCCGGAGGCCCCCCGGCGCTCCAGGTGTCGCTACTCATCTGCGGCGACCGCCGGATCCGACGCCTGAACCGCGAGCACCGGGGGAAGGACCGGGTCACGGACGTGCTCTCGTTTCCGGCGCATGAAGACTTGCGCCGCCGCTCGCTGCCTGGGCCCCTCTTCCTCGGTGACCTCGCGATCTGCCATCCACAGACCGCGCGCCAGGCGAAGGCCTTCGGCATCGGCTACTTTGACGAGTTCATCCATCTCTTCTTCCACGGCTTCCTCCACCTGCTGGGCTACGACCACGAGGTCTCGGCGCGGGAGGAGGCGCTCATGCAGGCCTGGGAAGATCGGGCCCTGACGAAGTTCTCATCGCTAGAGAAAAGGGCCCGGTGATGATTGATTTGGGCCCTTTTCTTTATTTGAATTTTACGGAAGCCTAGCGGCGCAGGGCCGATGCTCTCGTGAGCGCGGCCTTGAGGTTCAGGCGCCCTTCGGAAACCATCTTCCCCTTGAACTCCGGCACCTTCGTGACGGTGTCCATGAGGACCTTCTTCACGGACGCGACCTTGAGCTGCGGATAGTAGCCCATGACCATCGCGGCGATGCCGGCGGCGTTCGGCGCGGCCATCGACGTGCCCGAGGCCATCGAGTAGCGGTTCCCGTTGATTGTCGAGTAGACGTCGGAGCCCGGAGAGGCGACGTCGACGTTCTTCGCACCGATGTTCGAGAACGGGGAGAGGTTCCCGGTCGAGGTCGTGGAGGCGATCACGAGGGTGTTCGCGGAGTCGAACGACGCCGGATACTTTGCGTCGACGTCGATGTCGTGCCAGCTGAACGGGCCCATCGAGTCGTTTCCGGCGGAGACGACGACGAGGACGCCGTTCTTCGCAATCTGGTTGATCGTATCGCGGACGACCATCCCGCCTTCGTTTGTCTTCTTTCCGAACGAGCAGTTGATGACCTTCGCGCCCATCTTCGTCGCGTAGAGGAACGCCTCGACGATGTTCGAGTCGAGCTCGTCGGCGTCGTCGGGAACGGTCCGGAGCGCCATGATCTTCACGTTGTTCGCGACTCCGGCGATGCCGAGGCCATTGTTCTGCGTTGCAGCGATGGTTCCGGCGACGTGGGTGCCGTGCCAGTGGGAAGCCATCGTGTTCATCGTCGCCCGGCCCTGCGCGTCCCGGACGAGCGTGTTGATGCCGTGGAGGTCATCTACGTAACCGTTGTTATCGTCGTCCTTGCCGTTGCCCGGGAGTTCCTGGTCGTTCCGCCACATCACGTCCTTCAGGTCTTCGTGGTTGTGGTCCACGCCGGTGTCGACGACGGCGACGATGACTTCCTTCGGCGTCTGGGCCGGGAGGGCGTCGTAGGCGCCGAAGACGTCGAGGCCGTTTCGAGCATTGAAGGCCCAGAGCCGGGCGAGGCCGGGGTCGTTAAACGAGGCCGAGAAGTCGAAGCTCTGGAGGCGCTTCGTGAAGACGCCGGCCTCGTCGAGGAGCTCGTGCTTCGGGAGCTGGCGCTTCCCGGCGAAGTAATCCTTCTGAACGTACTCCACACCGGCGGCGCGGGCGAGGGTCGAAGCTAGGCGATCGGCGCTCG
>JBILTI010000381.1:0-3033 GCA_044371595.1 Bacteriovoracaceae bacterium | reverse complement strand
GAACGTCCCGGCCGGGAAGAGGTACTCGCGGGCGTGCTCGACCTTGCTGTCAAACCGCCAGGATTCGCCGTCGACGGCGAGGCTGCCGGCCGCGCGCCAGCAGGCGAGCGCGCCGTCCGCGGCGAAGAGGAGGGCGGCGGCGGCGAGGAGCCTCAGCACCGTTCCACCGACAGGGCGATGCCCTGGCCCACGCCGATGCACATCGACGCGAGGCCCTTCTTTAGCGACGGGTCGCCCTTCATCTGATGGAGGAGCGTCGTCAGGATCCGGGTGCCGGAGGCGCCGAGCGGATGCCCGAGGGCGATCGAGCCGCCGTTGCGGTTGACGCGCGCCGGATCGAGCTCGAGCTCCCGGAGACAGCCCAGCGCCTGCGCGGCGAAGGCTTCGTTGAGTTCGATCACGTCGAAGTCCGCGGGCTTATGATGGAACCGGTCGCAGAGCTTTTTCACCGCGCCGACCGGGCCCAGGCCCATGACGTTCGGGTGCAGCCCGTGGACGGCGCCGCCCGTGATCCGGGCGAGCGGCGTGAGATCGTGGCGCTTCACGAACGCCTCGGAGCAGACGACGATCATGCTGGCGCCGTCGTTGATCGAGGAACTGTTCCCGGCCGTGACCGTCCCGTCCTTCCGGAACGCGGGCCGGAGCTTCGCGAGCTTCTCGAGCGAGGTATCGGCCCGGGGGCCCTCGTCGTCGGCGACGACGGTCGATCCCTTCTTTCCCTCGACGGTGATCGGAACGATCTCGTCGCGGAACTTCCCCGCGGCCCGGGCCGCGACGGCCTTCTCGTGAGAGGCGAGGGCGAACCGGTCCTGGTCTTCGCGGGAGATCTGGTGCAGCTTCTGCACCTCCTCGGCCGTCTCGCCCATCCCGAGGAGCGGGAAGAGCTGGGCCATCTTCGGATTCTCGAAGCGCCAGCCGATGGAGGTGTCCCAGAGCTTCTGGGTCCGCTCGAACGGGGTCCCGGCCTTCGCGAGGACGTAGGGGGCGCGGGACATGCTCTCGGCCCCGCCGGCGACGAAGCAGTCGCCGAGGCCCGCGGCGATCCGGCCGTGGGCGTCCAGGACGGCGTCGAGGGAGGAGCCGCAGAGGCGGTTGATCGTCGTCCCGGTGACCTCGTACGGATACCCGGCGAGGAGCAGGGCCATCCGGGCGAGGTTCCGGTTGTCTTCGCCGGCCTGGTTGGCGCAGCCGATGATGACGTCGCTGATTTCCTTGAGGTCGAAGCGGGCGGTCCCCGCGAAGTCCTTCAGGACCTCGGCCAGGAGGTCGTCGACCCGGACCGAAGAGAGGACGCCGCCGAAGGAACCGATCGGCGAGCGCTTAGCGTGAACGATGAACGAAGTTGTCATGAATCTATATCCTTAAGCTATGAGGCCCCCTGATGCTAGCAACAATCTGACAAAATGAGAAAGCAAAGCTCGGTGGCGCCGCGTGTAAGGATCGAGCGGGACATTTTATCCTTGGCGCTCGCCCGTCGTTTGTCATAAAACAATCCCCTCCATTCCCCTCAGACTAAGGATCCGCTCCGTGAAGAACTTCGTGCTCGCCCTGGCCCTCCTGTCCCTCGCCCCCGCCGGCGAAGCCTATGAAGCAATGGTTCAAAAAGGTCAGCTTCCGCCCGAGCTCGGGGCCCTGCTCGAGAAGGCGACGACGGAGACCGGCGTGGCCTTTCGGAAGGGAGACTTTCAGCTGATCGAGGAGCGCGAGCTCGCCACGAGTTTCTTCACCATGTACGTCCAGACCAACTCCCAGGTCCCGGTCGCCAAGACCGCCGTCCGCATCTGGCGGGACAAGGCCCGCGGAGAACTGATCCTCGGGGAGCTCCACCTCGATGAGAGCGCCGCGGCCAACAAGGCGCTCCTCGCGGAGAAGTACCGCCGGGCGCGCTTCTCCCCAGGAGCGATGAAGTCGACCCTTCTCTCGAACCTCGTCACCCTCCTGGTTTCCCGGGAGGTCGCCGCCCACGCCATGGACCGCCGCGTTGTCGGCATGTCCTTTAAGGACCAGTGGGAAAACGGCGACCTCGTGCGCGAAGCGACGGTGCGGGGCCGCCGGGGGATCCACACGATCACCGTTTCCCTCTTGAAGAATAAAGTCATCCGCCGGAGCTACCGCGAGTTCCCGCAGTCCGAGCGGCTCTCGCTCGCCGCCCACGTCTATCCGATCTACGAGGAAGTCGAAGGGACCGGCGAGCGCCTGCCGTACGAGCTCCGCGAACTTCGCCACCTCGACGGCGAAGTCCGGGAGGCCGGCGACGCGCCGCTCGAGGGCCTGGGAGAAACCCGGTTTCCGGAAACCCACTATTCGCCGCTCCTCGCCGAAACCGTCCTCGGGCAGTTAAATAACCTCTGGTCCGAAGCGTCGCTTCGGAAGAAGGCGGAGGCCGTGACGGGCCGGCTCCCGCTGCGGGCGAACTCGTTCGACCGCGGCGTTCTCCTGCAGGGGAAGTACGCGACCGTGAACCTGCACCCCGCCGTCCGGGAGCAGTTCCGGGACGTCTCCTTTCCTCTGGTGCCGACCGTGAATCACCTCCTGAGCTGGTCGAACGAGACCGGGATCTACGAGGCGAAACTCGTCCCGGGTCTCGCGGGGAAGCCGATCACCTCACGGGAAGAGCTCCTGGCGCGGGTTCCCTTCCGGCATCCGGAGCACGACGCGACCGAGTACATCAACGCCGGCGCCGACGAGGTCCAGGTCTACTACGCCGTCACGGTCCTCATGGAGACCCTCGTGAACTTCGGCTTCACCGACCGGGAACTCTCGGAGAAACCGTTCCACGCGTTCCTCTACGATCCGGACATCGGGATGCGGGATAACGCCTACTACTACGACAACACGATCAACTTCACGACCTACAGCCCCGGCGCCCTCAACTACGCCCGGGACAACTCCACCATCTGGCACGAGCTGGGTCACGCCATCATGGAGCGGCTCATGGGGACGCACCTGGGCTTCGCCGATTCGAAGGGCGGCTACGGCGGCCTCTCGGAGGGCATGGCCGACTTCCTCGCGCAGATCGTCGTCGAGCACGAA
>JBILTI010000380.1:0-3035 GCA_044371595.1 Bacteriovoracaceae bacterium | reverse complement strand
CGAGTTGTCGGAGTTGATCAAGAGGGCGATGATCTGGGCCGCGGTCAACGGCTTGAGGGACCCGAACTCGCGCTTCTTCTTCGGCGCTTCCGAGACCGCCGGGAGGATCTCGTCCGGGATCTTGGGGTTATCTGAGTTATTGTTGTTCATAGACATACTTTATTATAACGGCATGATAGCACAAGAATAAAAAGCTTCTCATCCGTTTAGAATGTTTCAATGATTTAGGGCTTTTAAGGCACACCATTGAAATCCCGAAGGCCAACTGCCTGCCAACTTATCACTCCCCCAGAGGCTTTTCGGAAAGTTCCACCAGATTGTGAGCCTGAAGCTCGTCGATGAACTGGACGATTTCTTCCTTCCATTCTCCGGGGGTGAGCTCCTCGTCCTTTTCCATCTCGGTGACGAGCTCCGCGAGGCGCCGCTTCCCGTCGAACTTCTGCACGAGGACGCTCGCCAAACCGTCGACGGCGAAGCCCCGGTTCGTCTCCTGATTGAAGATGTGAAAGGTCGGGTTCGACCCCTTCCCCGATTTGAGGATCTCGGCTTTCAGGAGGATGTAGCAGTCGAAGTAGTTCATGCGGTGACCTTGGATTCGAGGACGAGGAGCTCGCGGACGTCCGGCGACCGGATGGCCTCCCCTTCGATCTTCACGAGGCGGCGGTTGGTCTGGAGGTAGAGCGCGAGCGCAAGGTGGGCCGTGCCCCAGATGAAGTGCTGGTTACAGGCCCCTTCCCAGAGCTTGTCGGTCAGAAACATACAGGACCCTTTGCAGATCTGCACGACGGGACAGGACCCGCACTCGTTCCGGTTGCTCCAGTGGTAGGCCGTGGTCAATCGTACGGCGTCGAGGTCCTTGACCTCGCCGATCTTGTGGCCGCCGTTGGCGGTGACGTTCTGGCACGTGAGCGCGTTCCCTTCGAGGTCGACGGCGAGGGAGCTCGGAAGATCCATCGTGCACTTCTGGCCTACGGCCGCGCCGGTTCGACGGTTCACCAGCGACTGGTAGAAGTCCTGGAGATAGCGGCCCGTCATCCCGACGTTGATGTCGAACGGATAGAGGCCGCGCATGTCCTCGAAGAGCTCCTGCGTGAGCCGGCGGCGGTTGGCGGCCTCGGCGACGTAGGAGAGCCCCTGGTCGTCGTACGGCGTGGCGAGGTCGTAGGTGAGGATCACGTCCTTCTCCGGCGCGCCGAGCTTCTCGGCGATGTAGCGGCGGATCTTCCGGACCGAGAAGTTCTTCGGCGAGACGGTGGCGTTGAAGGAAATGAGGTTCATCGGCTGGAGCCTGCGGAAGAGGTAGTGGAGCCCCTGCGCCTGCGGAGGAATGTCGAACGGATCCTTCGCACGGTCCTCGGAGAACGTGGGCCCGTCGTGGGAGACGATGAAGTGGATCCGGAGGACGCTGGCCGCGTCGGCCATTTCCTTCGTTACCATCGAGCCGTTGGTGAAGAGCGCGAGGCCCAGCTGCGGATAGCGGCCCCGGAGGAGCGTCGCGAGCCGGAGTACGGCCTTCCAGTAGAGGAGCGTTTCACCGCCCCAGAATTCGAGGTGGACGCCGGCGCCGTCTCCCCGCTCGCCGCCGTCGAACCAGTTCGGCATTTCGGCGAAGAAGGCCTCGACCCGGTCGGCGGAGACGCGGATGCTTTCCTGCGACTCGGGCCGCTGGTTGTTCTGGCTGCAGTAGTTGCAGGAGTAGTTGCAGGCGAAGCCCATCTGGATCTTGATCGTCCGGAGGGCGCGGGTCTTGATCCCCGGCGCCGTCGGCGAAACCGCCGCCACGGGCCTCTCGACAATCGGTTCCTCGGTCGGGTCGAGGGCCTCGGCGGTGACCACCGGTTCGCCGCTGTCCTCCCACGTCATGGAAGAGGTGAGCGGATCGTAGATCGCGACGCGGACGTCGGACTTGCCTTCGAGGTGAAGCTTGAACTGGGGCATGGTCGCTCCGGGTAGTAGTCGGGTTGCTCTCCAATTATAGAGGCGATCACTTTCAAAAGGCTAGCCGCGGGCAAAAATTAAGGCTTAGACCGGTCGCCCACCGCCGCTAAAAGGAGTCGGAGAAGCTTCTCCCGGTCGATCAATCCGTCGACCGGATCGGCGCCGAAGCGGATCAGGACGAGCCGTTCATCGGGAACGACCGCGATGGTCTGGCCCCCGAGGCCCTTGATCAGAGCGGTCGACTCAGGGAGCGCGGAGTAGGGTCGCGCGGGCCTCACCGGGAGCGGGCGGTTCAACCACCAGAACGCCCCGTACGAGTGACCGTTGTAGTTCCCCGGATCGGTCGAAAGCGAACGCTGCGCGGGCGCGACGGTCCAGGAGAAGGCGGGCCAGCTCGGAGGAATGACCGCCATACCGCCGGCGACGCCGTGGTTTAAAAAAAGCGAAGCAAGGACCAGGACGTCCCGAGGCGTGCTCCAGAAGCGAACGTGATCCTTCAAAACATAAGTATCGCCGGGATTCGCGAGCGAAAGGAGGTGCTTGAGCTCCGGAGACAGGAGCGTCGTCGCGCTCGGCCTGTCGCGGGCGAGGTCGAGCTTCGTCCGCCGCGCGCCGAGCTCCGCGAGGAGCGACGAGAGGTACGCCGGACCTCCGGCGTGCGCGAGTGCGCGGTTCAGGACGAGGGCGAGGAGGTTGTTGTCGACGAGCGTGTAGTTGAAAGCGGCGCCGGGCGGCGCCACGGGAACCGCCAGAAGCGCCGTCAGTTCGTAGTCCGAGGCGAACCGCGGTAGGTGGTTCCGGGCGAAGACCCCCAGCCCCGGCGTCCGGGGTTCGTCAACCCGGAAATACTCGAGGCCGGAGCTCATCGTCAGGAGGTCCCGCACGGTGAGCTTCCGGGGCCAGGGTTCCGGGACCCCGGGAACGAAGTCGGCGACCCGGTCGTCGAGCGAAAGGAGGCCCCGGTGAACGAGGTGGCCCGCGAGGACGCTCGTCGCGATCTTCGAGAGTGAGTAGAGGCGCTGGGGCCGGTCGCCGCGGTACCCCCCGGCGTAGGCCTCAAAGAGGACCTCCCCGTTCCTGGCGACGAGGAGCGCGGT
>JBILTI010000102.1:0-6483 GCA_044371595.1 Bacteriovoracaceae bacterium | reverse complement strand
GAGCTTCGCGCAGAAGGCGTGGAACGTCGTGACGTTCAGGGCGCCGACGTTGATCTGCGTGTTGACCGCGAGGCGCTCGCGCATCTCCCGGGCCGCCTTGTTGGAGAAGGTCACCGCGAGGATCTGGTACGGGCCGACGCGCTTCTCCTCGAGGAGGTACTGGATCCGCGCCACGAGAGTCCGGGTCTTCCCGGAGCCGGCGCCGGCAAGGATCATGACCGGCCCGTCGGTGACGAGCACGGCCTCGCGCTGGGACTCGTTCAGGAAGTCGAGGTTCATCATTCCACCGTCACCGACTTCGCGAGGTTCCGCGGCTTATCGATGTCGGTGCCCTTTAGCTTCGCGATGTGGTACGCGAGGAACTGGAGCGCGACGTTCACGTAGAGCGGGCTCAGGTTCGGGAGCCCGTCGAAGTCGAGGCCGAGGTACGCGTCGGCGAGGTGCTCGAGCTCGGCGTTCCCGCGCGGGCCCGCGACGACGATGAGGCCGCGCCGGGCCTTAACCTCTTCGACGTTAGAGACGGTCTTCTCGAGGAGCTCGGGGCCCACGATAGCGATGTTGACGAGGTTCTCGTCGATCAGGGCGATCGGGCCGTGCTTGAGTTCGCCGGCGGCGTAGCCCTCGGCGTGGACGTAGGCGATCTCCTTGAGCTTCAGCGCGCCCTCAAAGGCGATCGGGAAGTACTTGCCGCGGCCCGTGAAGATGAAGCCCTTCTTCGTGTAGATCGTCTCAGCGACGGCGCGGATCGCCTCAGCCTGGCCGCAGAGCTCGGCGACGCGGTTCGAGAGGAGCCGGAGCTCAGCGAAGAGCGCCGGGTCGTCGAGCGTCCCCTCTATGGCCCGGCTCATGAGGTACCCGGTGAGGGCCTGGAGCGTGAAGGCCTTCGTCGAGGCGACGCCGATCTCGACGCCGGCGTGGATGAGGAAGTTCTTGTCGGCGTTCCGGAAGAGCGTCGAGCCTTCGACATTTACGATCGCGTAGGTCGGGATCCCCCTTCCCTTGCAGAGTTCCTGGCAGGCGAGCGTGTCGGCGGTCTCGCCGGACTGGGAGATGAAGAGACCGATCTCGCCCTTCCGGAGGATCGGGTTCCGGTAGCGGAACTCGGAGGCGATGTCGACGGTCGCGCGCTGGCGGTTGATCTGCTCGAAGAAGTTCTTAATCACGAGGCCCGCGTGCCAGGCCGTGCCGCAGGCCGTGAGGTGCCACTCGCAGCAGGTGACGCCGGCGAGATCGTCGAGGACCTTCCGGCCCTCGCCCTTGATGTAGTAGGCCGCGAGCTTGTCGATGAGGCCCGGTTGCTCGTGGATTTCCTTTAGCATGTAGTGCTCGTAGGGTCCCTTCGACGTCGCGTCGAGGGCCATCGAGTTGCTCTGGAACTTGTAGCGGCTCGACGGCGAGAGGTCGAGCTCGTAGAAGTTCAGCGCGACGTCCGCCGCGGTCGCGACGCCTTCGCAGATCACGCCGTCCTGCGGGAAGTAGATCCGCGGCGCGAAGCCGACGAGGGCGAACGGATCCGACGAGACGTAGGCCTCGCGGAGGTCTTTGTTTTCGCCTACGACGAGCGGGGCCGAGCGCTTAACGGCGTAGAGCTTGTCGCTCGCCTTCTCGATGATGACGAAGGCCGAGTTCCCGGTGATCGTCGCGAAGGCGCGGGCGATCGCCGCGAGGGTTCCGAGGCCCTGCTTGTGGAACTTCGTCAGGAGCACGAGGAAGACCTCGGAGTCGGTCTGGGATTTGAACGCGAAGCCCTCCGCGAGGAGGTCCTTCTTGAGGGCACCGGCGTTCTCGATGATTCCGTTGTGGACGACGGCGAAGAGGTCGTTCCCGTGCGGATGGGCGTTGTCGGTGGTGACCGCCCCGTGGGTAGCCCAGCGGGTGTGACCGATCCCGGTGTTCGAGAACGGCTTTTGGCCAGCGACGAGTTCCTTCAGGTTGTCGAGCTTCCCTTCCTTCTTCAGGATCTGGAGCTCGTTGTTAATCTTTAGGCAGATACCGGCCGAGTCGTAGCCGCGGTACTCGAGCCGGGAAAGTCCTTCGATGATAGGTCCGACCGAGTTGTTCGGGCCCGAATAGCCTACAATTCCACACATGGGGATCTCCAAAAATGACAGATGAAGCTTAAGGGCTCCAATCTATCATTTCGCGGGAGATCTTACAAACCCTTCCCTCCCCCCGGGAGCGGGAGGGAAGCGCTTTACGCGGAGTTTCTTACGACTTCTTGGTCTTCAGGAATCTCCGGGCGGCCCCATCCTTCGTAACCTGCGGGGCGCGGGCGATGCCGAAGGCCCCGGCGGGCACGTCTTTCGTGATAGTTGACCCGGCGGCCACGAAGACGTCGTCGCCGATCTCGATCGGGGCCACCAGCTGGCAGTCGGAGCCGATGAACGTGTTGCGGCCGATCCGCGTCTTGTGCTTGTTGACGCCGTCGTAGTTGCAGGTGATGAAGCCGCAGCCGATGTTCGTATTCTCGCCGATCTCCGCGTCGCCGACGTAGGATAGGTGGGAGACCTTTACGCCCTTCGCGAGTTTCGACATCTTGACCTCGACGAAGTTCCCGATCTTCGACTCCGGGCCGACGTCGGCCCCGGGCCGGAGCCGGGCCATTGGGCCGACGGTTACGTCCTCGTGGACCAGGGCCCCTTCGAGGTAACTGTGGGCGAGGATCTCGGAGCCCGCGCGGACCTCGGAGTCGCGGATGAAGGCGCCGGATTCGACGACGACGCGCTCGCCGATGACGGTGCCGCCGAGGAGCGTGACGTTCGGATAGATCACGGCGCCCACGCCGACGTGGACGCCGTCGTCTACGTGGACCGTGGCCGGATTAAGGAACTCGACGCCGGCGAGCATCAGCTCGCGCAGCTTCCGGTCCCGCAGGAGGCCCGTAACCTCGGCGAGCTGCTCGAGGGTGTTGATCCCGAGGAACGGGGTCTCCGAAGGAAACTTCACCGGTGCCACGGCGAACCGCTCCTGGAAGAGGTCCGTCAGGTAGAACTCGCCGGAGTTGTTTTCGTTGCCGATCGTGCCGAGGACCTCCCGGACGTGCCGGGTCCGGAGGATGTAGAAGCCGGAGTTCACTTCGGTCAGGCGCCGTTCGGCGTCGGTGGCGTCCTTTTCCTCGACGATCCGGAAGCCCGGCGCGCCCCGAACGATCCGCCCGTAGCCCTTCGGATCCCGGGCCTCGAATGTCGCGGCGACGCCGACCAGCGCGGGGTTCGCCCGGAGAGCCGCGAAGAGCGTCTCGAACTCGGCCGCGCGGATCAGCGGCGTATCCGCGCAGGCGACGAGGGTGTAGTCGAAGTCCCAGAAGTGCGGAAGATCGGCGAAGCACGCCCTGAGCGCGTCCGCGGTGCCCTTCTGCTCCCGCTGCCAGGCGGTCCGGAGCCGACTTCGCTGCGGGTGCGCGGCGAGCCAGTCCTCGACGAGTTCCTTCCGATGGCCAACCACGAGTCCGACCTCAGCGGCGAGGCCCGAGGCGGCGACGAAGGTCAGCGCCCCGTCGACGACGTAATCGAGGAGGGCCCGGCCCGCGGTCCGCGCGAGCGCCTTCGGCGTCTCGATCTTCATTCTGGTGCCCTTGCCGGCGGCGAGGATTACTAACCCGATTGACTCAGTCATGTGATCTACCTTTTTGATCCAAAATTTTAAGCGTTCGAATAAGCGTAAAATTAAACGAAAAACCCCGGAGTAGCCTAGCGAAATGTTCGCCCTTGCGCGGCGACGGGGGCTTAGTTTTTCTTCATTTTACCTGAAATACCTTTAAAGCGCTTCTGTAAAAAGCCCGAATTAGCTTTTGCAATTGATCACGGAAGAGACCACGCTAGAGGAGTGTAAGTATGGTGACGAATTACGAGGGAGAAGCAATCGAGTTCAAGGAAAATCTCCCTCTCCTGCCCGTTCGAGATCTCGTTGTGTATCCGTTCATGATCCTTCCCCTGTTCGTCGGCCGCGAGACCTCGATCCGGGCCGTAGAGGAAGCGCTTAATAACACCGACCGGCTCATTCTCCTCGCCTCCCAGAAGGACATCACCGCCGAGACCCCGACGCCGGCGGAGATCTACGAACTGGGAACCGTCGCGATGATCATGCGGATGCGGAAGCTCCCAGACGGCCGGATCAAGATCCTGATCCAGGGCCTCGCCAAGGCGCGGATCAAGGAGTTCGTGGCGACCGAGCCGTTCTATCGGGTAAAAGTCGAGAAGGTCGACGTGCAGCCCGCCACAGCGGCTGCGGCCACCGTCGAAGCGCTCGCGCGGACTGTTAAGGAAAACCTCGAGAAGGTCATCTCCCTCGGGAAGCTCCTGTCGCCGGACATCCTCATGGTGCTCGAAGACATCCAGGACCCGGGCCGGCTCGCCGACCTCGTCGCCTCGAACCTGAACCTCAAGGTCCAGGACGCCCAGAGGGTGCTCGAGATCCTCGACCCGGTCGAGCGCCTCGGACACATCAACCAGGTGCTCGTGAAGGAGCTCGAGATCCTCGCGCAGCAGGCGAAGTTCAAGACCCCGAGAGACGACCAACCCAAGAACCAGAAGGACTTCCTGCTGCGCGAGCAGATCAAGGCCATGAAGCAGGAGCTCCACGACGAGTCGTTGGACAAGAACGACGAGTTCGGCGAGCTCCGGGAAAAGCTCCTCGCCAAGCGCCTACCGGCCGAGTCCGAGAAGGAAGCGATCAAGCAGCTCGGGCGCCTCGAGCGCATGCACCCGGATTCCTCCGAGGCGAGCATCCTCCGCTCGTACCTCGAATGGGTCACCGACCTCCCCTGGTCCGAGGAGTCGAAGGAGGTCACCGACCTCCAGTTCGCGAAGGGGGTCCTCGACGAAGACCACTTCGACCTCGAAAAGATCAAAGAACGCATCCTCGAGTACCTGGCCGTGCGCGCGCTGAAGGGCGGCGCAGCCAAGGGCCCGATCCTCTGCTTCTCGGGCCCGCCGGGGGTCGGCAAGACCTCCCTCGGGAAGTCGATCGCGCGGGCCACGGGCCGCGAGTTCGTCCGGATCTCCCTCGGCGGCGTGAAGGATGAGTCCGAGATCCGGGGTCACCGCCGGACCTACGTCGGCGCGATGCCCGGCCGCTTCATCCAGGCGATGAAGCAATGTAAGACCGTCAACCCGGTCATCCTCCTCGACGAGATCGACAAGCTCGGCTCGGACTTCAAGGGGGACCCGGCCTCGGCGATGCTCGAGGTCCTCGACCCCGAGCAGAACTGCACTTTCCGGGACAACTACCTGAACCTTAACTACGACCTCTCAAAGATCATGTTCATCGCGACGGCGAACGTCCTCGAGCAGATCCCCGGCCCGCTCCGGGACCGGATGGAGGTCATCAACCTCGCGGGCTACACGCAGGAGGAGAAGGTCCAGATCTCGAAGAAGTACCTCATCCCGAAGCAGATGGACGAACACGGCATCACCGGCGCCCACATCGAGTTCCACGACGAGGGCGTCGAGACCGTCATCTCCGGCTACACACGCGAGGCCGGCCTCCGGAACCTCGAGCGCCAGGTCGGCGCGCTCTGCCGGAAGGTCGCGAAGAAGATCGCCTCGGGCCACCACGGCAAGACGCACATCTTCTCGGCCACCGTCGAGGAGCTCCTCGGCCCTCCGCTCTACTCGCGGGAGGATTCGAACGAGTTCGACGAGGTCGGCGTCGCGACGGGCCTCGCCTGGACCGCCGCCGGCGGCGAGATCCTACACATCGAGGCGACGAAGATGAAGGGCCGCGGGATCACGCTCACGGGCCAGCTCGGGGACGTCATGAAGGAGTCCGCGCACGCGGCCCTCGGCTTCGTCCGGAGCCACGCGCGGGAGCTCGGGATCGACGACAAGTTCTTCGAAGAGAACGAGATCCACATCCACCTCCCGGCCGGAGCGATTCCGAAGGACGGCCCGTCGGCGGGGATCACGCTCGCGACGGTTATCGCGTCGCTCCTGACGAACACGTACGTCAGCAAGGATATCGCGATGACCGGCGAGATCACGCTGACCGGGAAGGTGCTCCCGGTGGGCGGCATCAAGGAGAAGGCGCTCGCGGCGATGCGCGCGGGGATCGAGACGATCATCATCCCGTGGAAGAACCAGAAGGACCTCCTCGAGATCCCGGCGCCGTACCGGAAGAAGATCACCTTCATCCCGGTGAAGAACATCCAGGAGGTCCTGTCGATCGCCTTAGTCGACTGGAACGGTCAGCTCGACCTCGACCAGACGAAGCGCAAGTCCGACGGACAGAAGAAACCCAAACCGAAAGACGGCCAGGTCGCGGCCTAGGTCGAAGGACTCCCTCCGGGGAGCCTTTTTTTTCTTTCGTCCCGAGCTCTGTGTTATGATCAGAGCCTAATGTCCCCACCGGTAGGGTTGTTCCATGAAGCGCCGAGATTTCCTCTTCCAGCTCCCCGCGGGGTTCCTACTCGCCGGCGCCTGCGCCCGGGTTCCGGCCTCGGGTCGCGGTCGCCTCGCGGGAGAGGTCTTCGTCACCGGCGTCCAC
>JBILTI010000244.1:0-4178 GCA_044371595.1 Bacteriovoracaceae bacterium | reverse complement strand
GACTCGCCGAGCCACCTCGTCTTCTTCACCGGGGCCGGGGAGCTCCGGACCGCGCCGGTCCCGTTCGACGTCCACTCGGTCGCGCAGAATCCCCGGTACCCGAATCTCCTCCTCCTCGTACCGAAGCGGGGCCGGTCGATCGCTATCTTCGACGTCGCGCGCTGGGCGATCCGCGAGCGCGCCGCGGTCGCCGGTGCCGGGCGGAGGTTCATGGGCCACGCCGTTTGGGAAACCTCCGGAGATCACTTCTGGCTGACGGTAGAAGACGAGGAGCGCCGGAACAGCGTCATCGCCCGCTGGGACCGGACGCTCCGGCCCGACGCGGACCGCAGCGTGAGCGCCCACGCGCACGAGGTCCAGTGGAGCCTCGAGGGGCTCCTTCTCGCCGCGAACTCCGGCGCCGACGGAAGGGGAGCGGCCCTTCGGTGGATCGATCCCCGGAGCGGCCGGGTCGAGCGCGTCGTCGACTGCGCCTCGGATTCGAGCCGCCGGTTCGTCGCGCACTTCTATCAGTTGCCCGCCCTCGGCAAGGTCTTCGCGATCGGAAAAAACGACCCGGCGAAGGACGAGTCCCTCGTCCTCGCCGTCGACGTGGCCCGGGGTCGGGTCCGGGCGCTCCCGGTTCCGGAAGACGCCCGCGAGCACTTCAAGGGCGAGTCGCTCTCGATCAACTACGACGAGCGTCGCCGGCTGCTCGCGGTCTCGTCGGTCGGCGGCGCCGGGTACATATCGATTTGGGATCCGGAGAAGGAATCGTTCGTCCGCGGGGTCCCGGGAACCGCCCCCCGGGAGTGGGGCGACACAACGGGGAGGTCTTCGTCACGGAGAACCGACGCCGGAGCGTCCGGAACCTCACCCAGCAAGGGCTTTTCGCGGGCCCGTTCGAAGCCGCGGGCCTCGATCCGAAGGCCTGGGTCTGGGGGCCCCACGTCGACCGCCTGATTCTGTAGGCCTTCCTTCGGGGACTCCGATGGGAAGAAGGTCTGCTTTTCTTTCCGAATTTTGTTATCCTGAAACGGATCGATCGGCTCGCAAAGTAGAGTAAATCGATCGCCGCCGGCGCCGGGATCGCGCACGGCGAGTTCAAAAAAAGGACCGTACGACGATGAAGCGCCGAGAGTTCCTCTTCCAGCTCCCCGCGGGGCTCCTCCTCGCGAAGAGCTGCTCCCTTTCCCGACCGGGCCCAACGGCGGGCCTCCGCGGAGAAGTCTTCGTCACCGGAGTCATCTCCGCCGCGATCCCCCGGCCCTCGTTCTACGAGGTCGCACCGGACGCCCCGGGCCACCTGATCTTCTTCACCGGTGGCGGCGCCGTCCGGTGCGCTCCGGTCCCCTTCGAGGTGCACTCCGTGATGCAGAATCCGCGCCACCGGAACCTCGCCCTCCTCGTTCCGAAGTGGGGCCAGTCTCTCGCCGTCTTCGACCTCGTGGCGTTCGAGGTGCGGCAACTCGCCTCCGTGAAGAACGAGAACCGGCGGTTCTTCGGGCACGCGGTGTGGGAACCGTCGGGCGAGCACTTCTGGGTGACGGAGCGGGACGACGGGGCCCGACATAGCGTCCTATCCCGCTGGTCCCGCGGGCTCCAGCGCGAGCGGAGCCACCCGACGAATTCGGACTACGCCCACGAGGTACAATGGACCCCCGACGGTCAGCTCCTGGTGGCCAACGCCGGATCACCGCGGGTGGGCCCCGCGCTCAGCTGGATCTCGCCCGCCACAGGCCGGGTCGAGCGGTTCATCGACTGCACCTCGCCGGACGGCGTCCGCTACGTCTCGCACCTCTACCAACTTCCGGCCTTGGGAAAGATCTTCGGCATCGGGAAGAACGACCAGCGGACGAACGAGTCCCTGCTCCTCGCCGTTCACAGGGCCGACGGGCGCGTGCGCGCGATCCGGCCGCCGGCCGGGGCGGCGGAGCTCTTCCGGGGCGAATCGCTCTCGATCGAATACGACGAACTCCGGCGCCAACTGGCAGTGACCTCCGTCGACCGGCAGGGCTACTTCTCGCTCTGGGATCCGGAGAAAGAGGAGTTCGTCTCGGGGATTCCGGGCACCGGCCCGCGGGGCGTGCTCACGCACCGGGGAGCGGTGTACGTGACCCAGAACCGGGGCCGGAGCATCACGGGCATCGCCGCCGGGGAACTGGTGCGCGCACCGTTCGCGGCGGGCGGCCTCGATCCCAGGAAGTGGGAGTGGGGCGCCCACGTCTATCGGCTCGCCCTCTAGCGAAAGGTTGACCGGATTCCTCGCCCGGCCTTTTCCTTCCCTTCTCACCGAATTTTGCTATCCTACTAGCCATGGGCCAATTTGAAGGGATGAGAATTGTGATCGTCGACGACTCGGACTTCTCGCGGAGTCTGATCCGGAAGATGTTGACGGAGGAAGGGATCGCGATCGTGGGCGAGGCGGGCAGCGCCGAAGCCGCGGTGGCGGTGATCAAGGATAAGAAGCCGAACATCGTCATCACCGACATCGTCATGCCGAATGTTAGCGGGATCGAGCTCACGGAGAAGATCACCCAGAACGCGGAGGACATCTCTGTGATCGTGATCTCGTCGCTCTCGCAGGAGCACGTCGTCCTCGAGGCGATCGGGGCCGGCGCGAGCGACTTCATCGCGAAGCCGATCCAGAAGCAGCAGCTCCTCGATTCCCTGGAAAAGGTCTTTAACACCAAGTAACACCGAGGCAACGCACATGGAAGTCACCAAGCCGATCGAACTCGCCCGGATCGACGAACTCCGGATCCTGCACAACGTCCGGCTCCTCTACCGCCACGACCTGAACCCCGTCTATTCAAAGGACAACCTCCGCGTCCAGTTCGAGCTGAGCGGCGAGATCCGCGGAACGATCACCTGCTACCTGTGCCTCGACACTCGGGAGCTCTCGCAGGCCGAGCGGAACTACGTGTTTCCGCTCTTCGTCGAATCGATGAACATCCTCCTGGGACGGCAGCTAACGCTCGACGAGGAACTGAGCGGCTACCGGCTCACGATGTCCGCCCCGCGCCTCTCGATGATTCCCCAGGAGATCAACTCGTCGTACCGGTCCCTGATCCAGAAGTACGAACTCGAGCTCGAGGACCTGAGTTACAGCATCCTCACGGAATACAGTCTCGCGGCGTACAACTAAGGGAGCACATGAAAGCGGCACTCCGGTCACTGGGACTTCTAACGGCCTTCTTCCTGATCCTCTCGATCTCGGTCGGCGGCAGGCCAGTCTTCGACTACCTCCACGACTTCTCGAGGCCCGCGACCACCCGGGCGCAGGCCGCGGTCGAGGATTTCTTTTTCCGGTCCGTCGCCGGAACCCAGACGTACTCGAAGAAGCTGTTCGAGAATTCCGTTCCCCGGGTGAACGCCGGCCGGCTCCGGGCCTCCGGTGGGATCGGCGTTCCGGCCGACGCCGTTACGGCGGAGGACAAGGCGCGCCTCGACGCCCTCATAAAGAACCACTAGACGCCGGCGCGCGGCGGAGCCCCTACTGCGCGGTCGCCGTCGGCGTCCGCGGAGCCGCGGGCCTCGGTTCGAGCGTCGCCTTCGGGTTCGTCCGGTCGCCCGCCTCGCGCATCATGGCGCACTCGGTTTCGGTTTCGGCCGCGAAGGACGCGGGGACGATTCCGAGGCAGACGAAGAAGATGAGAGCTTTCATGGGAACCTCCGGTTAGGGTGCTACCGCTTATCTTACAAGCGCCGTGCCAAGGGCCGGGGTCGTAAGTCGTCGGAGGTTGGAAGGGAGGGGCGGTCGGGGTGTCGAAGATCGGCGGGGCCGCCGAGGAAGTAGACGGGGGGCGAATGCCCCCCGGCGAATTGAACCGGTAAAAGACGGATCGTGGTTACTGAGAGGTCGCGGAGCCGCGGACGTTTCTCGGCCGTGGCCGCTGGGTCCCGAGGTTTTCCTTCGGATTGTTGCGCTCGTTGCTCTCGCGCATCATGAGACAGTCCGTCGTGGTTTCGCCGGCGATGGCGAGGGAACTTAGAGACGATAAAAAGACGAGAACGGTGACTAGCTTATTCATAGCGCTTCCCCCGGAAGTTTGGTTACCGTAGATTCTGCAAGCGGGCCGCCAGTAGGGTCAGGGGCTAACGCTTTGGAATCGGCATCGCGGGTGTCGAAAGTATGATCAGAGGGGAGGCGGGTGTCGAAAAATTATACGGCGGGGAGGGGAAGAAAACCGGCGGCG
>JBILTI010000379.1:0-3042 GCA_044371595.1 Bacteriovoracaceae bacterium | reverse complement strand
AGACCGGAACGCCAGCGGAAAAGAAGGGGCCCGCGTTGAGCTTTAACCCTGGCCTCGTTGTGCAGACGCTCACATATTACTTCTGGCAGGTCTTGATCCCGAAGGATAACCAGCCCGTCAAGGGCCTTAACTACGAATTCGCCGGGGCCGTCGAAGTGGTCCACCTGTTGTTCCTCTTGCTCCTCGGGATCATATTCTGGGGAAGGGCCGAGCTCGCCCTCCTCGCCGCCGGACACGTTCTCCTCGTGCCGTTCCTAGGGTTCCTCCCGGCGCCGTACATGAACGTCGCCTGGGTGAGCGACCAGCACCTCTACCTGGCGCTCCCGCCGCTCCTCGCCTTCTGGCTAGCGCTTCTGGGGCGGGTGACGGATCGGCGGCTCCTCGCGGTTCCCTTCGTCGCCCTCGCGCTCTTCGCATATAAAACCTACGAAGCGGCGGCGTACTACGAGGACAACACCGCCTTCTACGAGGCGTCCCTCGCCTACAATTCCCTGAACCTCCCGATCGCGTACAACCTCGCCATCATCCGCGTCACCGAGGGTCAGCTCGACCGCGCGTACGAAGACCTCTCGTACCTCTACGAGCTCGGGAAGGAGGAACCGCTCTTCCGGAAGAACCTCTACTTCCCCCTGATCGTCGATCTTTACCTCAACCTCGAGCGGCTTAAGGTCGCCCGCGAAGGGGCCCGGCAGTGAAGATCAGCGTCGTCGGATTCGGCTGGTACGGAACTCCACTCGGCGAGGCCCTCGCGCGCGAGGGGCATCCCGTCGTCGGTACGACGCGGACCGAAGAGAAGCGCCGGTTGCTCGAGGCCCGAGGACTCGTCGCGCTCCCCCTAGCCTACCCCGCGCTACCGGCCCCCGCACTCCTCGACTGCGACGTCCTCGTCCTGAACGTCCCGCCCTTCGAGGGCCAGCTTGACTGGTTCCGCCGCTGGGAGTGGGACCCGAAGACGTGGGTCATCTTCGTGAGCTCCACCTCGGTGACCCCGGCCCCGGACTCGCGGAGCGGGCAGCTCCTCAAGGCGCAGGAAGAATGGGTGACCGGGAACTTTTCGAGCTGGACGATCCTGCGGTTCGGAGGCCTCCTCGGCGCCGACCGCCATCCCGGGAAGCATCTGTCGGGCCGGAAGAATCTACCGGGCCGCCGCTGGCCCGTAAACCTCATCCACCGCGAGGACACGGTCGGGGCCACGCTCGCCGTTATCGCGACCCGCTCGACGGGCGAGGTCTTCCACGTCGTCGCCGACGAACATCCAACGCGCGAGGAGTTCTACACCGGCTACTGCCGCCGGGAGAATCTGCCGCTCCCGGAGTTCGACGCCGCGGACGCGTCGCCGGGGAAGCTCGTCTCGAATGAGGACCTCCGGCGGATCTACCGGCCCCGGAGATCGCTCACGGAGTGAGCGTCGTCGTCTAGAGGCGCGCGAAGATTTCGACGACTTCCTTCTCCGGAAGCAGAGAGCCGTCGAGGTTCTTTTCCCGTAGGAATTCGGGGTTGTACATCTTCGAGATCGCGCGCTCGCCGCCGTCGCACATGAAGGTGGCGATCCGCTTGCCGGGCCCCATCCGGAGCGCGGTGGCGAACGCCCCCGCGAGGTTTAGCATCGAGCTCATTCCCATCACCAGGCCCTCCTTCTCGCGGAGGAACATGGCGAGGCTCGTGATCTTCTGGTCGTCGATCGTAAAGCAGCGGTCCTGGTGGATGAACCGGTAGTTTTCAACGAGCCGGGTGATCCCTACGCCCTCGGTCATGGTGTAGGCGCCGTCGGAGGCGAACTCACCCTTGTTAAAGTAGTTCGAGATGCCGGAGCCGGTGGGATCCGGGATGACTATCTTAATCGCCGGATCTTTCTCCTTCAGGTACTTCGAAACGCCGGCCGCGGTCCCTCCGGACCCGGAGGCGACGGAGACGGCGTCGATCCGGCCCTCGAGCTGGGCGAAGAGCTCGGGCCCGGTCGAGCGGTAGTGCGAGAGGTAGTTATCGGGGTTGTCGAACTGGTTCGCCCACCAGTAATCCGGCGAGCTCTCCCCGATCTTCTTTCCGACCTTAAAAAAATGCCGTTCGTCGGTGTAGGCGACGGCCTCGGTTTCGACGATCTCGGCCCCATAGAGCTTCAGGACCTTGTGCTTCTCCGGCGCCATCCCCTTCGGCATAACGACGATAACCTTGTGGCCCAGCGCCTGGCCTACCATCGCGAGACCGATGCCGGTGTTTCCGGCGGTGCCCTCGACGATCGTCATCCCCGGCTTCAGCGTGCCGCGCGCGATCGCCTCGACGACCATGTGGAGCGCCGGCCGGTCTTTGATCGTGCCGCCCGGGTTCAGGTGTTCGCACTTCATAAAAATCTCGCAGCCCGTGATGGCCGAGAGGCTCTGGACCTTCATCATCGGGGTGTTGCCAATGACCTGAAGGAGGCCAGTTGATTTTAGTTTACTGCGAAGATCCATTGATATTACCCTGCGTGTTAATGTACTTTTAAATGTCCCGTTTATACTCTAAAAGGCCCACCATGTCTTCTAAACTTGCCCAGTTTTTACATACGGATAGATTACAAACCGCGACGCTCCAACTCAGCGTTACCGACGTCCGGCAGGCCGTCGACGAGCTCGTCCTCCTGCTCTTTCCCCAGCGGGGGATCCAGGGGATGCGGAGTATCGCCGACATCGAGGACACCCTTAATTCCCTGAAAAAGCGCTTCACGAGCTACTTCGAGGCCGTCCGGACCCTCATGCCCGAGGCCGACGGGAAGTCGGCCGCGAACGTCGAAGTCCTCTTCGAAAAAATGCCTAAGCTCGCAGAACTCCTCGACCTCGACGCGGCCGCGGCCCTCCAGGGCGACCCCGCGGCCTACAGCCGCGAGGAGATCATCCTCACCTACCCCGGCTTCTACGCCGTCTGCATCTACCGGATCGCCCACGCGGTCTACGAGCTCAAGATCCCTCTCATCCCTCGGCTCCTGACGGAGTACGCGCACGAAAAGACCGGGATCGACATCCACCCCGGCGCGCGGATCGGCCAGAGCTTTTTCATCGACCACGG
>JBILTI010000378.1:0-3052 GCA_044371595.1 Bacteriovoracaceae bacterium | reverse complement strand
CACCAGAAGATGAAGCCGAAGCTCGAGGTCGGCGGCTCGGTGAGCTTCGAAGGCGGCATGCAGACACTCGTGAACCGCCTGGGAGAAACGCTCCGGTCCGAGATCAAGCTCAACTACAAGGAACCGTTCCGGATCAAGGGTAACACGATCCTCTGCACCGACGCCCTCACCGCGGCCGACCTCCTCGCGGAGCTCCGGCCCGAGATGCGCACCGAGCTCGCGCGGATCCGCTACCAGGAGCTCACCACCGTCACCGTCTTCCTGAAGCGCGAGATCCGGTCGCTCCACCACGCCTTCGGCGTCCTGATACCGCTCGAAAACGGCTTCAACTCGATCGGCGTCATCAACAACAAGGCGATCTTCCCCACGAACAACGAGAACGTCTATTCCTACACGTTCATCGCCCGGAAGAAGTGCTCCGACGACGAGATCCGGGCCGACATCAAGGCCCTCTACAACGAGTTCGTTCCGGAGGACGTCGACTTCATCGAAAACACCTACTGGGACAAGGCGCTCCCGGTCTACGACCTCCAGCGATTCCTGAGCGTCAAGAAGCTCCATCAGCTCGCGAAGGACGAAGCGAACTTCGCGATCTTCGGGAACTACGTTGCCGGGATCTCCCTCCGCGAGATGATCAGCGCCGCGCGGAAGTTCGCCCGCGACCCCGTTGAGTACAAGGAGGCCCCGTGACCGAGTTCCCCTACCTCCACGGCTTCTCGCAGACCGAACAGCAGCGGCTCCGGACCCAGGCCGCGTTCGCCGAGTACTCGGTCTTCCAGGACATCAACTTCTCCGGGGCGAAGAAGCTCCTCGAGGTCGGCTGCGGCGTCGGCGCGCAGACGGAGATCCTGCTTCGGCGGTTTCCGAACCTGCACGTGACCGGCGTCGACCTGAACGAGCGCCAGCTCGAGGCGGCCCGGGAGTTCGTCGGGGCCCTCCCCGGCAGCGCCGGCCGCTTCGAGTTTCATAAGATGAGCGCCGATAACCTATCCTTCGAGGCCCAGACCTTCGACGCCGCTTACCTGTGCTGGATCCTCGAACACGTCCCGAACCCCGCCCAGGTCCTGAGCGAAGTCCGCCGAGTCCTCCGCCCCGGGTCCGAGATCGTCGTTACCGAAGTCATGAACTCCTCCTTCTTCCTCGATCCCTATTCGCCGAACGTCTGGAAGTACTGGATGGCGTTCAACGACTTCCAGCACACGCACGCCGGCGATCCGTTCATCGGCGCGAAGCTCGGAAACCTCCTGACGCAGGTAGGGTATCATCAGGTGCGGACCGAGGTAAAGACCTGGCACTTCGATAACCGGAGGCCCGCGCACCGGAAGCAGGCGATCTACTTCTGGACCGACCTCCTCCTCTCCGCTGCGGACAAGCTCGTCGCGGAGAGCTACGTGACGAAGGAGACCGTCGACCGGGCCCGGGAAGAGCTCGGCCGGGTCGCGAACGACCCGAACGCGGTCTTTCTCTATTCCTTCATGCAGGCGAAGGCCCAGGTCTACTTTTAGGTCGTCCGCTTAGTTCGCGGCCTCGGCGCTGAACTTGATGTCGACGATGTCGATCCCGAGGGTAAGGTAGGCGCCCTGGTTGATCGCGATCGATTTCGGCAGGAACTCGACGCCGACCTTGTTGAGGTACTTCGTCAGGTCGACGCTGTAGGTCTTGTTCGTGTGCGGTTCGAGCGCCGTCTTCAGCTCTCCCATCACCCCGTCCTTCACGATGTCGGTCATGAGCGGGATGTTCGTCGGGTAGTTGAACCGGTTCGGGAGCTCCTGGTTCGTGAACGGCGAGAGGACCCGGAGGTCGAGGCCCACGCCGGCGCGGAGGCGCTTAAACGTCGGGGTCACGGAGACCTCGATCGGGAAGAAGATGATCCCATTGTTATTATTCCGCTCGAGGAACGAGGCCACGCGGTTCGTGAGCCACGAGCGCACTCCCCTCGCCTCGAGCTTGTTGAGGTCGACCTCAACGTTCACGACGCCGACGAGGGCCCGGTCTCCCGCGAAGTGGAGCTTGACATTCTTGACCTTGACCCCCTTGATCGGGGCGAGGCTCTCGAACATCTTCTGGAAGAGGTCCGCCGAGTTCGCGACGTCGAGAACGGCGTTGATGAGCGGCTCGGAGATTGCGAGGTTCAGGTCGTAGCGCCGATGGGGCGAGAGGTCGAGCCGCGGGAGGGCCCGGCGCGAGTTCCCAAGCGTGTTCTGCGTCTCGATCATCCGGTTACCGAGCACGAACTTCATCAACCCCAGGAGCTCGATGTCCTTATCCGAGGGCGTCGCAATCCGCTTCAGAGAAACTTCGACCTGCGAGCTCGCGAGGACGTCCTGGATCTGGTTCAGCATCCGGGTCATCGGATCGTTGCCGCGGACGGGACGGGGCCGGTACGGCGGCGCGGGAGTCCGGGCCCGGTTGGCCACGAACTGGTCGAAGCTCACGCCGCCGTTCCCCTGGCCCTGGACGAGGTAGGCGGTCGCGACTTCGCGGTCGATGAGGTAGCGGTTCACCATCTCGACGACGTCGTTCGCGAGGAACTCCGCGGCGAAGGCGATGAGCTTATCCGCGAGGTACTTTCGCTGTTCGATGATCCCGTCCCGGAGCCGGTTCCGGATGGTGGGCGTGAAGAGTCCATCGACGAAGTTCTCCGGCGGAACCTCGAGGGATTCGAAGGTGATGTCGAGCTCCGGCGCCTCGGCCCCGGAGAGGTTCGAGTCGACGGAGCCGACCGCGACCCGAGCGACGCGGCCGTCGTTCCGGAACTGCAGGACCGCGGAGATGATGATCGGCCTCGCGACGGTCGCGATCCGCAGCCCGGCCATCTGAACCTTGAGGCCCGGGGCGCACTCCTTCTCGGTCGGGTGCCGATTCTGACAGAGCTCCAGCTCCCGCCCGTGGATCGCAACTCCCGGGAGTGCGATCGAAAGCCGGACGTCGAAGCCAAAGTCGGTGGAGTTAAAGATTTCGAGCCGGAGGCTCTGCTCGTCCACGGAACCGTTGACGTTGATGTCAGAGGTCTTCAGGTAGAACGGAAGGTCTCCGTTGAAGTTGAGTCCCC
>JBILTI010000452.1:0-2565 GCA_044371595.1 Bacteriovoracaceae bacterium | reverse complement strand
ACGCCCGGTAGTCTACCAGTCCCTTGATGAGCGGCGTCTCCTCCTGCATGACATCGAGGACGTTGTCGAGGCTCAGCGATAAGGCGGTCTTCGTGAAGGTGATGACCTCGTTGGCGAACCGCGCCTGCGCCTTGGCGTCGAAGTCCTTCTTGAAGGCCGCGTTCGCCTCGTCGGCCGCGTAGACGAAGTTGTAGATCTCCGGATAGCGCTCGAAGAGAAAGACGTTGCCCTTGAGGCCGATACCGAGGAGCTGCTTCAGGTCGAACTGCTTCAGCACCTCGAACTCGACCTCGCGGCGGAGGTCCCGCTGGTAGAAGAGGAGGCTACTCTTCACGATGAGCTTCGACGTCCTCCCGTGGAACCGGAAGTTCGGAACGAGGAGGAGCTCGGCCGGATCGTAGCGGAGTTCGAGCCGGAGCAACCGGGACCACTCGGTCACGGGCTCGACGACGGCGGCGCCGTCGGCGGTCGCCGGGACCTTGAGCTTAATCCGCTGGTCGACGCGGTCGTTGACGGTGATCGGCTCCGGCGGCTCGAACCCCTGGAAGAGCGGCGCCGCCAGGCAGAGCGCAAGGAGGAGCGGAAAGTAAAAGATCACGCCGAGGATGGCGATGAACTTCGAGGGAACCGTGAGGTTCGTGAACGTCACGAACTCCTTCAGCGTCCGCTTCGAAACGATGGCGGGGACGTCGAAGACGAGCAGGGGCCAGGTCAGGACGCCGACAAGCACCCGCACCAGACCGCCGATCCGCGCCCAGATCCGGTTACCGGAGGCGCGGACGCCGAGGAGCAGCTCGGAGACGCTCGCGCCGAAGAGGAGCGTCGTGGCCAGGCGGTTCAGGATAAAGACGAGGAGGAGGGAGCCGAGCGGAAAGCCCGCGGACAGGAGCTCGAGACCTTCGTTCAGGACCTCCCGGGCGAACGGGTAGTCGTCGGAGAACGTGTGCCAGAGGTCCGGGAAGCTCACGCCGACGAGGCCCTCGAGGAGGCCCGGCACCGACTCGAGGAAGGTCCGAAAATCGTCGAACGGGTTAAGGATAATCAAGATCGAGTACGAGAGCAGGAGGTCGGCGGCGACCGCTAGGACCCGGACGAGCGCGTTCGCCGACGGATCGGGCGAGCTCATGGAAAGGCTGAACTTTTTCCCCTTCCCCTTCCCCTTCCCCTTCCCCTTCCCCTTTCCCTTGTCGTTGAGCTTCTTCGCCCCCGGAACGACCTTGAGCTGCGGCTTCGCGGCCGGCGCCGCGGCTTCCGCCGGTGCCGCCGGGGCCCTCTCCACCTTAACTGCGACCCGGCCCACCTGGAGCTTTATCTCGAGGTCTCCGACGAGGACGACGTCGGTCTCCTCGAGGATGATCTGCTTCCCGGGTTCGATCTTCTTTCCGTTGACGAAGGTTCCGTTAACGCTGCCGTGGTCGGTGACGGCGACGACCTCCTGCTGGAGCACGAAGGTCGCGTGCCGCGGGGAAATCGACGGGTCCGCGATGATGATGTTTCCGATCTCGCTGCCGACGGAGAGCTGGTGCGTGAGCGCGTAGGTGGGCGCATCTTCCATGTTGCTCAGGACCAGCTCGAAGACCTTCGCGTACTGGTTGGTCCCCGGTTCCGCACCGGAGTTGCCATCATTTGTTGGCACTGATTTTCGCTTGAACCATTTTCCTAGCACGATCGACCCTTCCCGGTTCTTTCAAGGATTACACAAATTTAGTTTCACTTTTTTTGCCGTGAAACGCCACGAAAATCCATCCATTAAGGTCTTTCCTCGGCGGGGAGAATTAACAACTTATAATGAGATCCGGAGCGGTTTCGTAGGCCATTTCGCGGTCTAAGTTTTTCGGGGAATAATCCGAAAAACAAACAGATACAGATATTAAAGGGAAGCCCATGAGACACACAAAACTGAGCAGAGTCCTGGCCCTCGGCCTGAGCCTGGAAATGGTCCTCTCGCCGGCGCTCGCCCTCGCGGAGACCACGACGACGCCGTCGCCGCCGCTCACTCCGCCGACGGTGAACCGCCGGACTAACGACGCGATCGGGGGCGCCGCTGAAGCCGTGGGTCTCGGCCTGGGCCTTGCGGGCCACGTCTGGGACAACGCCATGAGAATGGCGAATCCCCAGGGGCAAGCGCAGAACCCGCAGCTCGCGGCCGACATGCAGAAGCTCCGCGAGCAGATGACACCCCAGCCGGACAAGTACTTCAACGCCCAGAAGCTCATGCAGATACCGGGCCTCGGCAACTACCTTGCCCTGAACAACATCAACCCGGCGATGCTCAACTGTACGTCCCTTGCGACGACGCTCCACGAGGCGCGGCCCGAGGTGTGCCGGGTCGGCATCTCGAGCTCCACCGGAAGGCCCTTCCCGGTGCAAATGGCCGAGATGTTCGCCTACTACAACCAGTACTTCCAGGTCAGCAAGATGTACCGGAACTACTCGGCGAACTCGAACGCCGACGGCCAGTCGTTCGGCGTCGGCTGTATGAACAACGCCATGAACATCCTGAACGGCTTCTTCCAGTACCGGATGAACGAACTCGACAAGCTCACGACGAACCTCGAGGCGATG
>JBILTI010000377.1:0-3062 GCA_044371595.1 Bacteriovoracaceae bacterium | reverse complement strand
TAGGTTAAAAAAAGGTTGGGGTAGAATATTAAGTACCGCCGCACCGCCCCTCCTAATTTTTATGCTAAACTTGCCGTATGTTTTCAATGCTCCTTAAACTCCCCTACCTCAAGGCGAAGTACAAGTACTTCCCCGACAACGCCCAGAAGTTCTGGGCACAGGAACTCCTGAACTCCCAGGGCCTCTCGGCCAAGCTGGGCCAGGTCCTCGCGCAGGGGAAGGAATCGGAGCTCCCGAAATCGTCGATCCCGGTTACAAAGGCCGAGGCCCTCTTCCGGAAGACCTTCCCCGGCGAGGTGAGGTTCTCGCAGGAGGTCTTCGCGGCTTCAATGGGGCAGGTGTTCTTCGCTCGCCGCGGGGACCGGGAGCTCGCGGTGAAGCTCCTCCACCCGGGGATCAAGGACAAGCTCCGGAAGGAGATCGACAACGTCCTTCTCCTCGGCGGCTACTTCGCGAAGACGAACAACTTCACCTTCGACCGCGAGGTTTTCCGGCGGTTTCTAACGGAGGTCTTCCAGGAAGAAACCGACCTCACGCGCGAGGCGCAGTTCCAGGAGAAGTTCCGCCGGATCTTCGCGGGGGACCCGCGCTTCGTCGTGCCGGCCGTCGTCGGCGAACTCTCCGCCCCGGAGTTCCTCACACAGGAGCTCGTCCGGGCCCGCCTCGCGCGGGACCTCGCGACGTTCCCGCACGCCCACGTCTTCGACTTCTTCTTCACCGCCCTCCTCGACCACGGCGCCCTCCACGGCGACCTGAATGACCGCAACTGGGGCCTGTGCCCCGGAGACGTCGTCGCCGTCTACGACTACGGGTGCAGCCAGATTATCTCCGGTCGCCGGATCACGGGGCTCAAGAAGCTCCTCCTTAACGTCGACGTCGTCGAGGCCTTCCGGGAGTTCGGCATCCGCCTCGAGGCGACGCCGTTCAAGGGCCAGGAGCAGGAGCTCCGGGATCGCCTCTTCGGGCCCCTCCTCGACCGGCCGATCGCACCCAACCTCGCCTACTCCGCGGAGCTCCAGCGGCACTACGGCGACAAGATTAAGGCCCTCCGCGAGTTCACCGATCCCTGGGTGCTCCTCATGATGCGGAGTCTCTTCTCGCTCATCCGCGTCTACCAGGACCGGAAGGTCCCGATTCCCCTCGGCGAGATCGTCGCCCCCCACCTCACTCTCGAGGAGCGTTCCATAATGGCCAAGAACATCAAGATCGAAGTTTTAGAAAACGGCAGACAGGTGGTCTACATGGCCCTGCCGGCGGCGGCGATCGATAACCTCGAGGGCCTCATGCCGGAGAAGGTCGCCGAGCGTATCCGGCTCGAGCGGATCGACCTCCCGGCCATCGTCGCCCGGGTTAAGGCGACGGACTTCGCGCCCCAGGATCTCTTCCACCTTTCGATCGATCAGCGGAGGTACCGGGTCTGGCTCGAGTAGGCTAGGCGAAGGTCACGGAGACACCGAAGTGATCGGAGGGAAAGACCGGCGCTCGCCGCGCGAGGACGACCCGCGCTTCGTGGCAGCGGAGCGACGGCGAGTGAAAAAGGTAGTCGATCCTCCGGTCGAGGTTCTTCCGGACGTAGTCGTTGGCGGAGCTCCAGGTGGCTCCGCGAGCGGCGTCGACGAAGCGGTCGCGGAACAACCGGATCGCCTCCTCGTCCTCGGTGGCGTTGAGGTCGCCGCCGACGATCAGTCGATCGTAGCGGTCCGCGAGCTTCCGAACCTCGACGTCGAGGAAGGCAAACCGGGACAGGACGCCGATCCAGCCGAGCCGGGGCACCTCGTATTCGCGAGCGTTGCTGTAGGGGCGAAGGCCCCGGCGGCGAACCCTAGCCGCGACCGGAGCACGGCGGTCTGATCGTATCCGCTTCTCCGGCACCACCCCGCAGCTCGCGCCGAACCAACCGAACTGGAAATCGGCGATGTTGATGGTCAGGACCCGCAGCCGCATGACCCGAAGTCTAGCAATCCCGCGGTTACTGAACTAGTTCATTTTTCCTGAAAACGAGAAGCTGGTTGTTGGCCGGCATCTCGTAGTCCCGGAGGAGAGCCAGGCCGGTCTCCGCGAGGTACTCGCAGACCGCCTCGAAGTCCCGGATCCCCTGGTGCGCCCCGCGCTCGCGGAGCGAGCGATCGAAGTCGCGGTTGCTATCCGAGGTAAACGCGCCCCGGTAGTTGAAGGGGCCGTAGACGAGGAAGCGCGCGCCGGGCCGGAGGTGCTTCCCGAGGTCGCGCATGAGAATCTTGCACTCGTCCCAAGACATGATGTGGAAGGTGTTGGCGGTGAAGACGACGTCGAAGACGCCGTTCGGAAACGCGTCCACGCCGACCTTGAAGATCCCGGGCCCGATGAGGTTCGGGGCGCCGGATTCATCGAGCCAGCTGCGGATGCCGGGGAGGTTCTCCCGCTGGTCGGAGGTGACCCAGATGAGGTGCGGGACGTGCGGCGCGAAGTAGACCGCGTGCTGGCCCGTCCCTGAGCCGACCTCGAGGAGCCGGGTATCCGTGGGTTCGACGACGTCCTTCAGGACCTTCAGGCTCGGGATGCGGTTTCGCTCGCAGGCCTGGGAAAAGGGCTTGTCCATGAGTCACCTCGTTCCCGTTAAGTTTATCATATTATTTCGGCAGGGAGCCTGCTAATATTCGGCGAAACTCCTACCCAGGACGAGGCTTCATGAACTTAGAACGATCTCTCATCAACCGGGGGCAGAACCGGTGCGAACTCTGCGCGAGCGACCGCGACCTCGTGATCTTCGCCCTTCGGACCCCGGCCACGGCGGAGACCGCCGCCCTCCTCTGCGGAACCTGCCGGGGGCAGGCGTCGGGGGGCGTTCCACTCGACGAGCACCACTGGCGCTGCCTCGCCGAGAGCATCTGGAGCGAACACCTTCCGGTCAAGATCCTCAGCGCCCGCCTCCTGGGCCGGCTCTCCGCTCACGCCTGGGCCCGGGAGCTGCGGGACCAGCTCATTCTGGACGACGAGGATCGGGCCTTCGCAGATGAGGGCCCTTCAGAGGACGGCCCCGACGGCGCGGAAGCGCCGACCCTCGACGCAAATGGAACAGCGCT
>JBILTI010000180.1:0-4950 GCA_044371595.1 Bacteriovoracaceae bacterium | reverse complement strand
AGCCGAACGCGGCGACCCAGGCGGCGTAGTCGCTCTCCTCGAGGAGTTCCTGATAGGTCTGCGTCGTGACGCTCCAGGGCCGCCCGATCGAGGAGAAGTCGAAGCGGCGCTCGAGGCCCGCGGGGATCTGGTCGACGAGGCCGTTCACCGTGGCCCGCAGCGAGGCCGAGAGCTCCTCGAGCTTGAGTTCCGAGATGAAGATCTTCGGCAGCGTCCGGTCGGGGTGCTCGTAGTGTTTGGCGTAGAGCTTCTTTTCCGCGAACTGGTAGTCGCCCTTGTAGACGTAGCCGGCCTCGAGGAACGGAGCCGCGATGACGTCGACGCCGACGCGCGGATGCCGGAACGTCCGGAGCGCGATGTGGTCGTTCTGGATCGGCTCTCCTTCCGCAAGAAGGAGGTCGCGGATCTTCTTGGCGAGGGGGTTGATGTCGATGTAGTCCGCCCACATCTTATCTAAGAGGGCCGGCAGCGTCGTAACGGTCATGGGTGTCTCCTGAAAGATAGGAATATTCTAACAGAGATCGGCCCCGGAAGAAATGATACATGTCAATTAACTCTCCGTATTATAGTGGGATATTCGGCCCAAACGGGGTAAGATAGGTCAATTTTTAAGCGAAGGAATTCCCATGAAAATGCAGCTAAAGGGCGACTATTTCGACGGCCGTTTCCACCTCCCGAACCTGGGCAGCGCCCAGGAGAAGATCCTCAAGCACTCCCCCGCGGACCTCTCGCAAGTGCTCTGGGAGGCGGGCGTGTTCTACGACCACATCGACCGCGTCGTCGAATCGGCCCAGCGGGGCTTCGCCACGTGGCGGAAGCTCTCCTTCGCCGAGCGCATCGTCTTTCTTAAGAAGTACCAGGAAGCGGTCCGCGCTCGGAAGGACGAGATCGCCCTGGCCCTCGCGCTCGAGGTCGGAAAGCCCCTCTGGGAGGCGAAGACCGAAGCCGCGGCCCTCGACTCGAAGGTCTCCGTCACGATCACCGATTCCTACGAACGGATCAAACAGGAGACGATCAAGGACGTGATGCCGAAGATCGTCGGCCACGTCGTCTACCGGCCCCTGGGCCCGGCCCTCGTGATCGGCCCGTTTAACTTCCCCTGCCACCTCGCGAACGGCCAGATCCTCGCCGCCCTCCTCGCCGGAAACTCCGTCATCTTCAAGCCCTCGGAGAAGACGATCTACTCGGCCCAGCTCATGGTCGAGTGCCTCCACGAGGCCGGCTTCCCCGCGGGCGTCGTTAACTTCATCAACGGCACGGGCCACACGGCCTCCCGGCTCACGGCCGACAAGCGCATCAAGGGCGTCTTCTTCACCGGCTCCCGCGCCGTAGGCCTTCGGATCCTCGAGAACACGCACCGGGACCTCGACAAGCTCGTCGCCCTCGAGCTCGGCGGGAAGAACTCGACGATCATCCACCACGACACGAACGTCGCGCACGCGCTGCCGGAGCTCCTCCGGGCGTGCTTCCTGACCACGGGCCAGCGCTGCACCTCCACCTCGATGATCCTCGTCCACCGGAAGATCGAGCAGGAGTTCGTCGCCCAGTTCAAGGCCGTGACCGAGCGGATCCGCGTGGGTCACCCGACCGCGCAGCCGGACCCGTTCATGGGCCCCCTGATCGACGCCCACGCGGAGAAGCTCTACTTCGAATTCTGCGAGGCCGGGCGGCGCGAGGGCGCCGAGGAGATCGTGGCCCCGCGGAAGCTCGACGTCGGCGTCGCCGGGTACTACGTCTCGCCGTCGATCAACTACGCGAAGAAACCGGACCTTGCCGGGACGTTCATCCAGGAGGAGATCTTCGGACCGAACTGCTTCTTCGTCCCCTACGACGACATCGAAGAGGCGATCGCGATCGCCAACTGCACGCCGTACGGGCTCGCCGCGTCAATCTTCACGCGGAACCCGGATGTCTACCAGCTGTGCCTCCGGGACATCGAAGCTGGCCTCGTGAACCTCAACCGCTCGACCGTCGGCGCCACGGCCCGGCTCCCGTTCGGGGGCCTCAAAAATTCCGGCAACCACCGCCCGGCGGCGGTCTCGATGATCGACCACTGCGTGGGCGTCGTCGCGTCCCTCGAGACGCTCGACGACACGAGCTCGAAGCTCGGCGACGTCGTGGGGTTGAAAGATTAACGCCATGACCGACACCGCCGAACACCTCACCATGCTCCGGCGCGAGCGCTGGTGGGTGGTCATCCTGGCCGCGATCCAGGTCGCGCACATCCTCGACTTCGTAATCATGATGCCGCTGGGCCCGACGTTCATGCGGGTCTTTAAGATAACGCCGGTCGAGTTTTCGACGCTCGTCTCGGCGTACACGTTCAGCGCCGGCATCGTCGGCTTCTTCGGGGCGCTATACGCGGACCACTTCGATCGGAAGAAGTTCCTCCTGTTCAACTTCACCGGCTTCATCGTCGGCACCTTCATGTGCGCCATCGCGCCGGGGTTCGCCGCGCTCCTGATCGCCCGGATCATCGCCGGCGCCTTCGGCGGCATCCTCAACGCCACCGTCCTCTCCCTCGTCTCGGACCTCATTCCCTTCGAGCGCCGCGGGAACGCCATGGGGGCGGTGATGTCGGCGTTCTCGATCTCGAGCATCCTCGGCGTTCCGACGGGCCTCTGGATCGCCAACGTCTTCGACTGGCACGCGGCGTTCTACTTCATCTGCATCGTTGCCGCGGTCTTCTGGGTCCTGTCGCTCGTCATGCTGCCGTCGGTGCGGGTCCGGTCAGTCCCGAAGAGCTTCCGCGAGAACCTCCGGAACTTCCGCGGCATCGTCTTCCAGCGCGACTACCTCCTGAGCTTCACGCTCACGAGCGTGCTCGGCTTCGGGATCTTCGGCGTCATTCCGTTCATCTCGCCGTACATGGTGCGGAACGTGGGCCTCACCGAAGCCCAGCTTCCGCTCATCTACCTGATCGGAGGCCTCTGCACGATCGTCTCCGCGCGAGTCATCGGGAAGCTCTGCGACCGCGTCGGCAGCTACCGCGTGTTCCGCACCGTGGCCGTGGTCTCCGTGCTCCCGATCTTCGCGCTGACGCACCTCCCGGCCGGGGTTCCGGTCTGGGTCGCCCTCGCGGTCACCACGGTCTTTACGATGACCGGCTCGGGCCGCTTCATCCCGGCCATGACTATCGTGTCCGCGGTGGTGAAGCCGACGGAGCGCGGGACGTTCATGAGCCTCGAGAACGCCGCCCGCCAGCTCTCCTCCGGCGCCGCCTCGCAGGTCGCCGGATTCATCATCGGGTCGACGGCCGCGGGGGCCCTTACGAACTACGGCGTCGTGGGCCTGATCGCCATCGCGACGTCGCTCCTCGCGATCGCCATCGCGTACCGGATCAAAACGAAGTTTAACCTGAGATAATATGCACCTCTCCTACGCCCACCTCGCCGCCATGACAGCCTTCTCGCTCTGGGGGATCTTTCCGCTCTACTGGAAGATCTTCGCCGGCACCGGCGCCTGGGACCTCTTCGGTCACCGGCTCCTCTGGTCCTTCGCGAGCGTCCTCCTTATCCTCGGCTATCAGCGGAAGCTCGGGAACCTCGCGGCGATCTGGGCGCAGCAGAAGGTCCGCTACCTCCTGATGCTCTCGGCGCTCCTCATCTCGTCGAACTGGCTCCTCTACATCTACGCGATCGGCGTCGGGAAGGTCCTCGAGGCGAGCATGGGGTACTTCCTGAACCCGCTCATCAACGTGTTCTTCGGCTGGCTCGTGCTCAAGGAAGAGCTCCGGCCGACGCAGTGGCCGGCGATCGTCCTCGCGATCGTCGCGATCGTCATCATGGGGATCCAGACGGACCTCACGCACTTCCCGTGGATCGCGATAGGCCTATCCCTGACGTTCGCCCTCTACGGAATCATCCGGAAGGTCACCCACGTCGGATCCCTCGAGGGGCTGACCTTCGAGACCTGCTTCATCATCGGCCCCGTGCTCCTCTACTGGGCGTTCCAGCCGACGTCGCCGCTCACGGCCTTCCGCGAGCTCCCGGGCTGGAAACTCCTCGTGCTGTCGCTCTCGGGTCTCATCACCTGCGTGCCGCTCGTGCTCTTCGCCTACGGCGCGCGCCGCCTGCGGCTCCAGACGCTCGGCTTCATCCAGTACCTCTCGCCGAGCCTCAAGTTCGCCTGCGGGTTGCTCGTGCTCGGCGAGCCGCTCTCGCCGGAGAAACTTCAGACGTTCTTCCTGATCTGGATCGCCCTCGCCTGGTACACGGTCGAGTCCGTGTTGTTCCTGCGCCGCAAGGGCGCGGCCTAGCGGATCGCGACGACTTCGGTGTTCTTCGCGGTCGCCGCGAGGTACTTCGGGATGTTCTTTAAGATGGTCTTTACGAGGGCCGCTTCGATCGACTTCTTCATCGAGTGGGGGCCCGTTACAAAGGCGATGTCCCGGACCGGCAGGTGGCCCTTGAAGTCCCGCAGAAGCTTCTGGTCGGCGGCGCCGAGGTTCTCCGCGGCGAGGTACGGGAGCACCGTGAAGCCCTGGCCCGCCTTTACGAAGTTCACCAGCGTCTCGAGGCTCCCGGCCTCGAAGTAGAGGTGCCGGGCCTCGGCGGTGGCCTTGTTCACTTGGCAGAGATTCAACGCCTGGGCCCGGAGACAGTGGCCCTCCTTCAGGAGCCAGGCCTCGCGGAGGTCGAGGTCCGCCTCGTCGATGGCCTTTTTCTTCAGGAGCGGATGGTTCGGCGAGAGGAAGACGCGGAATGGCTCGTAGAAGAGGTGCTCCTCGGCGATCTCCTTAACCTCGAGCGGGGTCGCGAGGAGGCCGGCGTCGAGCTTCCCCTCTTTCAGGAGCTTCACGATGTCGTCGGTCTGGTGCTCGTAGATCTTGAGCTCGACCCGCGGGTACGCGGCGACGAACTTCTGCACGAAGCGGGGTAGGACGTAGGGCGCGAGCGTCGGAATCACGGCCAGGATGAACTCGCCGGCGACCTCGCCCCGGAGCGACTT
>JBILTI010000307.1:0-3587 GCA_044371595.1 Bacteriovoracaceae bacterium | reverse complement strand
GCGCGTGCTCGAGGACCTTTTTCCCCATCGGCGTCGGCTCGACCGGGGTCTTGCCGCGGTCGAAGACGATGATCTGGAGGTAGTCTTCGAGCTTCTGGATCTGCATCGAGAGCGTCGGCTGCGTGACGAAGCACTCGCGGGCGGCCTGGGCGAAGTTCCGGCAGCGGTCGACGGCGACGATGTAGTTGAGTTGCGTGAGCGTCATGGGTACCCTTTCGGAAGCCGGGGGAGTATAATTTATCTAATCATAACTTCGCACAGAGGTCGATATGTTGTTTGGATTCGTGGTCATCGCCGTCGTCATCGGAACGCTCATGCCGCTCCAGGCGGTGCTCAACGCCGAGCTCGCGCGGCAGCTTCGGAGCCCGTACCTCGCCGCCCTCATCTCGCTCTCCACCGGTGCGCTCGTCGTGGGCCTCCTCGCGGCCGCGAGCGCCGCCGGGGAGCTGCGCCGGCTGCCGCAGGTACCGCCACAGTATTTCCTAGGGGGGCTCCTCGGGGCGATCTTCGTCGGCTCCTCCCTCTTTCTAGTGCCGAAGCTCGGCGCGACGGCGATGGTCGGGGCGTTCATCACGGGCCAGCTCGTAGGTTCGGTCTTGATCGACCACTACGGCCTCCTGGGCCTTCCGGCGCAGCCGGTTTCCGGGGCCCGGCTCCTCGGCGTCATTCTCCTTTTCACGGGGCTCCTGATGGTGGTAAGGAAGGGCGCATGATCACCGCCCAGAACCTCACCCTCGCCTTCGACCGCCGCGGCATCGCGGGCCTTCACCAGGTCTCCTTTCACCTCGCCGCGGGCCAGGTGACGGCCATCCTGGGCCCGAACGGGTCGGGCAAGACCACTCTCCTCAAGATCCTCGCCGGCGCGCTCACGCCGGACGCGGGGAGCGTCCACGTCGAGGGCCGCCTCGCCCTCTTCGCCCCCGGCGAGCCGCGGGACGAGGGGAAGAACGTCCAGGCGCTGCTGGTGGAGGCGGTGACCCTCGCCGTAGACGCGGAGAAGAAGCTCCAGCTCGCGCGGGACCTCGCGGACACGTTCGAGTTCACATTACAGCTCCGACAGAAGCTCGGCGAGCTCTCCGCGGGCCAGCGGCAGAAGGTCCTCCTCGCGGCGCTCCTGATTAACCGGCCGGAGGTGCTCCTGATGGACGAGCCCTTCGCGCACCTCGACCCGTTCACCCGGACGGAGATCCTCGCAGGCCTCTTCGTCTACATCCGGCGGCAGGGGATCTCCGTCGCGTGGGTCACCCACGACCTCGCGGAGGCCTTCCGCTTCTCCGACGAGGTGGCGCTCCTGAACTTCGGCCGCTTCGAGGCGGTGGGCGCGCCGCTGGCGCTCGTGACGGCCCCGCGAAACCTCTTCGTCGCCCAGTTCGTCGGTTACCGAAACTTCTTTCCGGTGAAGTTCACGGACGGCACCTGGAGCTCACCGTGGGGTCCCCTTCCTTATGCGCCCACCGGAAAGGACGACGCGCTCCTGGTGGTTCCGGACCACGCGTGGCGCGCTGTGAGCGACGGGCTTCCCATGACAGTCGTCGAAACCGAGGCAGGTCTGCAGCTCCTCCACCACGTGCTCGATTTCCAGCAGCAGCGGGTGCACCTCCTCCGGTCGACGCGGCTCCCGCCCTGGCATCCGGGAACGAAAATCCACCTTTCTCCGAAGATCGAGGAGTCGTTTCTGATCCCCCTCTAAGCGGTAAATTGCCTCAGGATTTCAGTGCCTTAGGCGCATCAAAAAAAGTTCGACTCTCTGGTCAGCGGGGACCCCCTGTGATAGATATCACCCATGGCCGTAACCTACTTTGATAAAGACAAGTACCAGAGAAAACCGGAATGGTTGAAGGTCTCCCTCCCGCAGGGCCAGGACTTCAAGGAGATCCGGGACAACCTCCGCGAGAAGAAGCTCGCCACCGTCTGCGAAGAGGCGAAGTGCCCGAACATTTCCGAATGCTGGAGCGCCCGGACCGCGACGGTCATGATCCTCGGGGATACGTGCACCCGCGCTTGCAAGTTCTGCCACGTGAAGACCGGCAATCCGAAGGGCTTCATCGACGCGAACGAGATCGAGAACACCTCGAAGATGGTCGCCCTCATGTCCCTCCGGTACATCGTCATCACGAGCGTCGACCGCGACGACGTTCCGGACCACGGCGCGGGCCACTTCGCGGCCGTCGTCGAGCGCGTCCACCAGGACCACCCGGAGACGAAGGTCGAGGTGCTGATCCCGGACTTCGACATGGTCCCCGAGCGGATGCACACGCTGGCGCGGTCGAACCCGTACGTCATCGCCCAGAACGTCGAGACGGTGAAGCGGCTGACCCACCCGGTGCGCGACCCGCGCGCCGGCTACGAGAAGACCCTCGCGTGCCTCAAGTTCTACAAGACCCACTACCCGCACATCCAGACGAAGACCTCCCTCATGGTGGGCCTCGGTGAAACCTGGAAGGAGATCGAGGAGACGCTCGCGGACCTGCGCGCGATCGGCGTCGACATCGTGACCTTCGGCCAGTACCTCCAGCCGTCGAAGCGGCACCTGAACGTCGAGAAGTTCTACACGCCGGAGGAGTTCGCCGAGCTGAAGCGCCTCGCCCTCAAGATAGGCTTTAAGTTCGTCGCGAGCGGCCCGCTGGTCCGGAGCTCGTACAAGGCGGGTGACTTCCTGGACTACGTCGAAAGCAAGACCTGAGCATGAAGGCCGCGATCCTCCGGGCCCTCGATCCCGCGGAGTTCGGGCTCACCGCCGCCGACTTCGAGGACCTCGACACGCGGACGGTGGTCGCCACGAAGTGGTCCTGGGACTACGCCGCCGCCCATCGGTTCCAGCGCCGCGCCCTGTCGCTCGTGCAGGAGACGCCGCACCTGCGGATCCTCGTCTGCTGCAGCCATCCCGAGGTGCTGACGAACGGCCGGGGCCTCCAGAAGCCGCGGAAGGGGGAAGTCCTCGACCTCATCCCGTTCGACCCCGGGGCCCACCGGAATCTCCCGTACCCGCTGTTCCAGATCGAACGCGGCGGGGGCCTCACGTTCCACCACCCGGACCAGTTCATCTTCTACCCGATCCTGAAGCTCAACCCGACGGCCCTCTCGCTCTCGCGCATGATCGACGAGATCTTCGACTTCAGCGCCGCCGTCCTCGGGGGCTGGGGGATCACGGGCCTTGGCCACGAGAACCAGCTCCTGGGTCTCTGGCACGGCGACCGGAAGCTCGCGTCGATGGGGATCGCGATCGAAAAGCTCACGACGTTCCACGGGATGGCGTTGAACCTCCGGGAAAACCCGGCGATGATAAGAGCGATGGCTGCGCTCAACCCCTGTGGCCTCCGGGCCGAGACGTACACCGCGGCAGAATCACTAGGGCCCCTGCCGGCCCATGCGCCGGAGCGGTTCCGGCGCGAGTTCCTACAAAGGATTCACGATGAGTGGAAATAGTTTCGGACAGCTCTTCCGGGTCACGACGTTCGGCGAATCCCACGGGGAAGCGCTCGGCGTAGTGATCGATGGCCTTCCGGCGAACCTCCCGGTGACCGTCGACGACCTCTCTCGCGAGCTCCGGCGCCGGGCGCCGGGCCAGCACGCGGTCCACACGGCGC
>JBILTI010000373.1:0-3091 GCA_044371595.1 Bacteriovoracaceae bacterium | reverse complement strand
GAGTATATCGAAGGGATGGCAAAGAATTGAGTCAGGGGCAATGATGTGGGAGACAATGAATGAGCTTAAATAAAAACCCACATCCGAAGATGTGGGTAATAGTAAGCTCGTAGGAGGGCCTTTTTTATCCGCGCCGTGCGAGGAGCTAGCTTACGATGTCCTGGTAGTCCATGTGGCTAACCTGGTAGTTCGACGTTCCCGTTTCGTCGGCCCGGAAGCCCCGGTCGAGGTGCTCGATCGGAAGGATGCGGCCGCTCTTCATCGAGTTCCGGTTCCGGTGAACCATCTGGTTCTCCTCCTTCTCCTCGGCCTCCTTGCAGTGGATGCAGAGGTCCGCGGTGGGCCGCGCGAGGAGCCGGTTGTGGGAGATCTCGGCGCCGCAGTCTTCGCACTCGCCGAAGGTCCCGTCGTCGATCTTCTGCAGCGACTTCCGCACCTTCTTCAGGTAGATCGCGTTCCGGGCCTTGAGCCGGAAGTCCATCTGGTTCTCTTTCTCCACCGAGACGATGTCGACCTCGTCACCCTCGAGCGTCACCGGCGAGAGCTTGCCCTCGAAGACCTCCTCTTCGGAAAGGATCTCGAGGAAGAGTTTTTTGAAGTGCTCGATCGTTGCTTTTTCCATAAAGCTCTCCTTAGAAGGTAGTCGTCCCTGAGCGTAATCCGGTCCTAAATCCATCTAAGACCGAAGGCCGTTCCCTGGCGTTCCATTCGAGAACAAGGGTGAAATTCCGTTTCCTGACCAATCGTCCCTGAGTGCGCCCCCGTCTCTTGCGAACCCATCGAGCAGGAATCGTGCCAACCGGAGAACCGATGGATAACGGGAGGTTAACGGGGACGCGCGGAATGGCCTACTGTAACGGAGGGGCATTTTAGCCAGATCCTCGGGCCAAAATAGCTCCGTGCTCGGAGTCACTTAGACCCTTGGCGCTAGTTCCTTCACCGGAGCGCAAGAGGCCGGGGAAAAGTCCTGTAAGTTCTACACGAGGAGCGGCGCGGAGGTGGGGGAATGGTATGACGGCCCGATCATGTCAAAGGAGAATGTGCATGAACCGCCTCGTCGCCCTCGCGTCCCTCGTTCTTTCCCTCGCCGCCGTCGCCGACTCGCATCCCCCGGGCGAGACCGTCGAACTAACCGCGCAGAAGATCACGCTCCGGTACGACCGCGCCAGCGTGATCCGCACCAATAAGACGCCGGAGACGGTCGAGCTCGTGTTCCGCGTTCCGCAGAAGATGTCCGTCTGCGAGCGCTACGAGACCCGCCACGTCCTGAGGCCCTCGGGGATCCACTGCGGCTACGACGTGATCGAGCGCCGGGTGCCGGCGGGCCGCGTGTGCGCCCGGACCAACCCGCACAACGGCGATTGCCTCCGCTACGAGGAGACCTTCCGGATCGAGCGCGTCCAGCGCGAGCGGATCTGCCCGGTTCCGGAGACCTACTGCGCCCAGTACGGCACACAGAACACATGGACCAGCGACGAGATGAAGATCCAGTTCAAGGACCTCCCTGCCCTCGGCGACTCCGAGCGCGAGAGCTTCTCGATCGTCGCGCGCCAGAAGGCCTACGACAGCAACAAGGTGATCTACGAGGTCGAGACCCTGAGCACGCTCCGGGACTATAAGATCCGCCAGAAGAAGGTCCTCTTCTACAAGCGCGACTTCTTCGTCGTCGAGGAAAAGTAACGACCGGGATCGCTACGGGTCGAGCTTCCGGAGCTCGACCCCCCCCGCGGGCCTTCCCCGCTCGTAGTAGACCCCCGCGAGCTGCGGGTAGTGCTTGAACGAGAGAACGAAGTAGGAGGTCGGACTCGCTTCGACGTAGTAGGTATTCTCCGCCGGGCCCGCCTTAACGGTCCGGTTCGCGCCGCGGTCGGCGTGCCGCGAGTACTCTTTGCCGCTCGGATCGACCAGCGACACCAGGGAACCGCCGACGACGACCCCGGACCGGTCCCGGAAGCGAAACCGGAGGAGCACGCCGTCGGCGCGGTTCGACGCGCCCGTAAGGGTCCCCTCGAACTTCCCGAGGATCCGCCGGTCGCGACCGCGGAAGGCCTCGAGGTAGGGCCGAGCCGCCATAGGCCGTCCACCGCTCTTCGTGAGGCGCGAGCACCGGTTTCCGCCGGGAACCGGTGACCGGCGCCAGCGGTGCCTCTGCATCCGCCCCTTCCGGATCCTCGGAATCAGTGCCCCCCTCCCCGTCCGGCCGCTCGTCGCCGATCTCCGCCGAGGGACTTCCTGGTGGAGCGACGGAAGCGGTCGTCGGCGACGCCGCCGCGGTCTCCGTTCGGAGTGACCGGACCGGGGCCTCCGCGGGCGCCGGAGGTCCTTCCGGGTGCAGCAGCGGATGGGCCAGATACCCGAGCACCGCTCCGCCGAGGGCCCAGAGGAAGGACCTCAAACAAGCCGCTCCGACTTTTCCTTCGAAAGGACGATCTCGCCCTTGTCCCGGAGCTTCAGAACCACGTCCATGATCTTTCGCTGGGCCTCGAGCACCTCGGAGAGGGCCCGAGGTCTTCCCTTGAGGATCTCCTCGATGTCGCGCTTCATGTTCGTCGAAAACATGTTCAGGAGATGGTCGACGGTGGGCCGGTTCGCGCCCCGGAGCGCCAGGCCCAGAACGTCGAGGTCGATGTCCCGGAGGAGGCGCTTCATCATGTCGACGGTGATGTACTGGAGATCGTCGAAGGTCACGACGTGCTGCTTGAGTCGGATCGCCATCTCCGGGTCGCGCCGGGCGATCTCGGCGATAAGCGACTGCTGGGCGGCGAGGTCCAGCCCCTGGAGCATCTCGACCGCCTGCTTGAACCCGTCGATCTTCTTAGTCATCTCCATTCCAGAGGTAGGGGTCGGACGCGCGGAGGTGGTTCCGGACGTAGTCGCTCACGGCGTCCTCGAGCTTAAGGAACTTGAACCGCGGCAGGGCCTTCCGGAGCTTCCCCATCTCGGCCTGCGTGAAGTATTGGTACTGGTTCCGGAGCTCGGGCGGCATGTCGATGAACTGGATCTTCGGTTCCTGGTCCATCGCGCGGAACGTGGCCCGGACGAGGTCGTGGAAGCTCCGGGCCTCGCCGGTCCCGAGGTTGTAGATCCCCGA
>JBILTI010000372.1:0-3093 GCA_044371595.1 Bacteriovoracaceae bacterium | reverse complement strand
TAACCGACTTTAACGCTGACCTCGAGAAGCTCGTGAAGAACATGCTCTTCACGATGTACCATGCTCCTGGGATTGGACTCGCCGCGCCTCAGGTCGGCGTGGGCCAGCGCATCTTTGTGCTCGACGTCGACTACGACCGGGAGGTCGTCACCAACCCCGAGGGGAAGGACGAAGTACGGATGTCGAACTTCAATCCCATGATCCTCGTGAACCCGATCATCAGCGGGACCTCCGGAACGACGACCTACGAAGAGGGCTGCCTCTCCGTCCCCGGGGTCTACGAAGAAGTGAACCGCTACAAGTCGATCCACGTGAAGTACCAGAACCTGAAGGGAGAGATGCTCGAGCTCGAAGCCGACGACCTGCTCTCGATCTGCATCCAGCACGAAAACGACCACCTCGACGGCGTCGTGTTCATCGAGCGGCTCAGTAACCTCAAGAAGAACTTTTACAAAAAAAAGCTTCAGAAAGAGAAAAGTCGATGAAGAAGTTCCGAGTCGCCTTCTGTGGAACCCCCGACTTTTCGGTTCCGACGCTCGATCTCCTGACTAACCATCCCCACGTCAACCTCGTGAAGGTCATTTCAATGCCGGACCGGCCGGCGGGGCGCGGAATGGAGCTCAAGTCTCCCGAAGTCATCGAATACGCGAAGGCGAATCGGCTCCCCTATTTTCAGACCGAGAACATTAACCGCGAAGAAGCCGCGCTGGCGGAACTCCGGGCCCTCGACCTCGACTTCATCGTCGTCCTCGCCTTCGCGCAGTTCCTCGGAACCGAGATGCTGTCGATCCCCCGGCTGGGCTGCCTCAACATCCACACGTCGATCCTTCCGAAGTATCGGGGCGCAGCGCCGATCCAGTACGCGCTCCTGAACGGGGACCGGGAAACCGGCGTCTCTATCCAGAAGATGGTGAAGAAGATGGACGCGGGAGACCTCGTGCATTTTCACACGGTCCCGATTGCGCCGACGGAGACCGGGGGCCAGCTCTATACCCGGCTCAAGTTCCAAGCCGCGCTCTCGATGAACGACCTGATCCAGAAGCTTCTCGGAAACGAGGTGACGTATACCGCCCAGGACGAGGCGCACGTATCGTTCGCGTCGACGCTCAAAAAAGAAGACGGCGAGCTTCGCTTCGCCGAGCAGACCGTGGCGCAGATCCTGAACCGGATCCGCGCCCTCGATCCGTGGCCCGGGACCTACTGCTTTCTGAACGGTAAGCGTCTCAAGGTCCTTGCCGCCGAGCGGTACCACGCGCGGCTCGCCCCTGGAAAGGCCCAAAATGATCTGGGCTCGCTCGTCGTCGGCTGCGGTGACGGCGCGCTCCGACTCCTGGAGGTCCAGCTCGAGGGCAAAAAGGCCTGCTCGGACCGGGAGCTCCTGAACGGCATTAAAACTGAAATCATTCTGACCTGAACTAAGGATACCTATGTCAGTGATCATCGCCCCAAGCCTTCTCTCGGTGGATTTCCTCGAGCTCCGCACGGAACTCGAGCGCCTGAACCGAATCGACGACCTCTGGCTCCACCTCGACGTGATGGACGGCCACTTCGTTCCGAACCTTACTTTCGGCGCGCCGGTGCTCGGCAAGCTCAAGACCGTTTCGAAGCACAAGCTCGACGCGCACTTTATGGTGACCAATCCCGAGGTTTACGCCGAGTCGTTTAAGGACGTGGGGCTCCACAACTTCACGTTCCACTGGGAAGCGGTCACGCACCAGGACCGCATGATCGCCCGTCTGAAAGAGCTCTACCCCTCTGTCGGCATCTCGCTCAACCCCGGCACACCGCTCTCGGTCGTGCCCACCTACATCTGGGGCAAGGTGGACCTGGTCCTCCTTATGAGCGTTAACCCCGGCTTCGGGGGCCAGAAGTTCATCCCTGCGATCGTCGACAAGGTGATCGAGCTCGACCAGATCCGCCACAAGCACGGCTTCAAGTTTTCGATCCAGGTAGACGGCGGCGTCACCGACGAGAACGCCGGGTACCTCATCCAGGCCGGCGCCAACAACCTCGTCGCCGGATCCTACGTCTTCTCTGCTCCGAACAACGACTACCAGAGTCGCATCAACAAAATCCGCTAAGGCCACATCATGTCAACTGTAACGCAGTACAAGCTCACCGGTACCAACCTCACCCTCGAAGACCTCTCGTCCATCGCCCGCGCCCCGGTCGGGGCCGTGAAGCTCGAGATCGACCCCGTCGCCTTGGAAAAAATGAAGAAGTCCCGGCAGGTGGTGCTCGACATCGTTAAGAAGGGTAAACCGGTCTACGGAATCAACACGGGCTTCGGCGCCCTCGCGTCGAAGCAGATCGCAGTCGAGGACCTCGAGCAGCTCCAGTACAACCTCATCCGCTCCCACTGCACCGGAGTAGGCCGTCCCTTTTCCCGGGACGTTACCCGCGCCATCATGCTGGCGCGGGCAAACTGCCTGATCCAGGGCTTCTCCGGCGTAACTCCGGAGACCATCGCCCTCCTGCTCGATTTCATTAACCACGGCCTTCATCCGGTGATCCCGGAGAAGGGATCCGTCGGCGCCTCCGGCGACCTCGCCCCGCTCTCCCACATCGCCCTCGCGCTGATCGGGGAAGGGGAAGTCGAATTCGAAGGGGCGATCGTCCCCTCCGCCGCCGCGATCGCCCGCATCGGAAAGACGCCGGCGAAGCTGGGTCCGAAGGATGGCCTGGCCCTGATCAACGGAACGTCCGTGATGCTCGCCCTCGGGGCCCTCGCCCTGGTGGAGGCCAAGAAGATCGCGAAGCTCGCCGACGTCATCGCCTGCCTCACGCTCGACGCCGTCCGCGGTACGGCAGCGGCCTTCGACGAGCGCATCTCGCGGCTCAAGCCCCAGCCCGGCCAGGTCGACGTGTCGAAGAATCTCCTCCGCCTGATCGCCGGCTCCGAGATCGTCGTTTCCCACAAGGACGACGGAAAGGTACAGGATCCCTATTCGCTCCGCTGCATCCCGCAGGTCCACGGGGCCTGCCGCCAGACGCTCCGGCACACGGAAGAGGTACTCGCGATCGAGCTCATCTCCGTCACCGATAACCCGCTCGTCTTCGCCGACACCGGCGACGTCGTCTCGGGTGGAAACT
>JBILTI010000443.1:0-2608 GCA_044371595.1 Bacteriovoracaceae bacterium | reverse complement strand
ACCGAGGACTTCGGCGAGCTCGTGGCCGGCGAACTTGTGGCGCAGGCGCGTGCCTACCGCGGAGAGTTCTTCGACACGTACCAGGACGAAGTCCTGTCGGTGCCGGTGCGCTTCGCCTACGGTCACTTCGCCATCAGCTACCTGCGCTACAGCGGCGACGTCGCGGAGGGCCGGCTCAAATTAAAGCTCTAGCCGGCTTCCCGAAGTCTCCCCGGTCCGGTAACCTTGACGAAACCCGGGACGTCCCCACCTTAACCCTATGACGAAAAAAACCAAGAAAGCCGAGGTCACTCCGGAGATCCTCGGACCCGCGGCCAGAAATAGCGGCCACAAGAAGAAAGACGACGTGATCGAGGTTCCCCTCGACGCGGACGAGGACTTCCTCGTGCCCGGGGGCCCGGACGAAGCGCTCCTGCCGAAGATGGCCGCGTCGCTCCCGGTCCTGAAACAGTCTACGGCGCTGAAGGTCCAGGATCACCTGACCGTCTACCTGAAGGAGATCTCGAAGCACAAGCTCCTGACTCCCGAGGAGGAGCGCGAGCTCACGGCCGAGCTCCTCCGGACCGGCGACATCGAGGTGGCCAAGCGCCTCGTCCTCGCGAACCTCCGGCTCGTGGTGAAGATCGCCCTCGAGTATAAGAACGCCACCCGGAACATCATGGACCTCATCCAGGAAGGGAACATCGGTCTCATGAAGGCGGTCTCGAAGTACGACCCCTCGAAGGGGGCGAAACTCTCCTACTACGCGAGCTGGTGGATCCGCTCGTACATCCTGAAGTTCATCCTCGACAACTTCCGCCTCGTGAAGATCGGAACGACGCAGGAGCAGAAGAAGCTCTTCTATAACCTCATGCGGGAAAAGCAGCGCCTCCTGAGCATGGGGATCAACCCCGACGTGAAGCTCCTCTCGGACAACCTCGGCGTTTCGGAGAAGGCCGTCGTCGAAATGGATCTGCGCCTCGGGAGCGGGGGCCAGGAGGTGAGCCTGGACAAGCCGTTAGATGATGACGGAGGGCGTCAGACGCTCTCCGATGTCATCAGCGACGAGGACGAGGCGTCGCTCGACGAGCGCCTCGGTGACCTCCAGAACCTGGAGATCTTGAAGTCCAATCTTGAAAATTTTGTGAAGGTTTTGAAGCCACGAGATCAGGAGATCTTTAAAAAACGACTACTTAGTGAAATCCCTGAGAGCCTTCAAAGTATCGCCGATCAGTACGGCGTGTCACGAGAACGGATCCGTCAGGTTGAGGAGCGTCTGATCGAACAATTAAAGATTTACATGTCTGAATTTCTTCGATAAAACCAAAATAAGATCAATACTTTAAGAGGGATTGGGGGCAATGTCGCTCTCTCAATTTACCTTGTACTTGGTTTCAACGTTAGGTTGTTGCTAGGGCAAAGGAGAAAAAAATGATTACGACAGAAAGAACAGCTGAACTCGCCAAGAAATTCGGCGGCGCCGAGAAGAACAGCGGGGCCGTTGAGGTTCAAGTCGCGATTCTCACCGAGAGAATCAAGAACCTCACTCCGCACTTCGAGAAGAACAAGAAGGACCACGCGGGGATGAGAGGTCTCATGAAGATGATCGGCCTGCGCCGCTCGCTTCTGAAGTACCTCAGCCAGAAGGACGAGGCGCGCTACAACAAGCTCATCAAGGAACTCGAGCTTCGTAAGTAAGACAACGTGAAGGGGGGCGGTTATCGCCCCTCTTATTTTTTGACGGACCACGGGAATGGTCACAAGTGTTTTGAGCGATAAAAAGGATTTTGATTTCTTCGACTCACGGTCCTCTTTATCTCTCAAACTTCTGACGACTTCCTCAAACTCCCTCAAAAGCACTACAAGTAAAACACGCAGGACCGCACCTTTGTGCGGTCAATTTTAGGAGTATTCTATGTTGAATAACAAAAGAGAATTTAAGTTAAACTACGGCGGCAAGGAGATCACCCTTGAAACCGGCCGCCTTGCGAAGCAGGCGGACGCCGCGATCCTCGCGTCTTGCGAAGGGACCCAGGTCCTCGTGACCCTCACGTGTGCAAAAGACGTAAACGACGGACAGGATTTCTTCCCGCTCCTCGTCGACTATAAAGAGAAGTTCTACGCGGCCGGAAAGTTCCTCGGGGGCTTCCTGAAGCGCGAGGGCCGGCCGTCGAACGCCGAGATTCTCATCATGCGGCTCATCGACCGGCCGCTGCGGCCGCTGTTCCCCGAGGGCTTCATGAACGAGACGATCCTCATGGCCCAGGTCGTCTCGATCGGTACCGGTGATCCGGAGGTCCTCGCGGGCCTCGGCGCCGCCTCGGCGCTCGCGATCTCCGACGTTCCGTTCAACGGCCCGATGGGGTACGCAAAGGTCGGCAAGCTGGGCGGCAAGTTGATGCTGAACCCGACCCGCGAAGAGTGGGACGCGAGCTCGCTCTCGCTCCTCGTCGCCGGCTCCGCCGACGCCGTCCTCATGGTCGAAGGCGAATCCAACGAGGTCTCCGAGGAAGAGATGCTCGAGGGCATCGTCTTCGCGCACAAGCACATTAAAGAGTTCTGCAAGCTCGTCGACCAGATGGTGAAGGAAGTCGGCGTCAAGAAGCGCGAGTTCACGCCGGTCACTCCG
>JBILTI010000458.1:0-2532 GCA_044371595.1 Bacteriovoracaceae bacterium | reverse complement strand
CCTCGGAACGGGCCCCGACCAGGACCTGTTCAGCGACATGGAAGGGATGATGAACGATCTCATGAGCGAGTCGCTCGCGGGCCCCGGCGCGCTCCGCTCGCTCGGGAACGCGAACTACAAGATCGAGTGGCTCGAAGACGCCGCGGGCCGCACGCTCGCGATCACCCCGGACGATCCGCGCGAGCAGCTCGACATCAACGTCGCCGACGGTCTCATCACGCTGAAGGGCCGCCACGAGCAGAAGACCCCGAACGGCGTCACCTATTCGAACTTCACGAACAGCTTCAGCGTCCCGGCCGACTGCGATCCTTCGAAGGTCAAGATCGACCAGAAGAACGGGCGGATCCTGGTGCTGTTTCCGTACCTCACCGCGCGGGCGCCGAAGCCCCGGCGGGACGAGCGCCGGCCCCTGCCGCCGTCGTCCTCGGACGTCGCGATCTAGGGTAAGCCGTCGAAACTCCAGCCCCCAGGGGGAGGCAAGATTTTCCTAAGGAATAAGCCGATAAAACCGATAGGGTTATCGAGTGGAAAAACCCTTTCTGGAGGCCCCCATGGCGAAGACTGTCGCTCTCTTCTTCATCTTAGGATTAATGGTCAGCTGCGCGTCTTATCATAACGACCGCGGCATCTCGTCGGTCGACGAGCACGAGAAGGCCCACGGCTACTACGAGCGGGCGAACTTCGCGCGCTAGGACTTCTTCTGCCAGTCGGGGATGTCCGAGACTTCCTCGAGGATGCGCTTATAGGAATCTAACCGGGAGAGGATCAGCTGATCCTCTCTTTTTTTTTCATCCAGCGCCTGGAAAAAACACCCTTTCGAGTTCGCGTCGTGCTGGCACGAGCTCGAGAAGCGGCACTTCGCCGACCACTCGTTGATGTCGGAGAAGCAATAGAGGAGGTCCTGCTTCGTGAGGTCGCCGAGGGACATCGAGCGGACGCCGGGGGAATCGATCAGGGTAAAGTCTTCGGCGTCGATGAGCTCGGCCCAGGTGGTGGTGTGAGCGCCCTTGCCGACCTTCCCCAGTTCGCCGCTCAGGAGTTCGACGCGGCCCCGGGAGAGCGTGGTGATGAGTCGGCTCTTCCCGACGCCGGAATGCCCGAGGAGGATCGCCGTCTTCCCGAGGAGGTCGCGGTGGAGGTCGGCTAGGCCCGCGTCGAGGTAGCGGGGGACGTAGGCCAGATCCTCGGCCGAGACTTCGAAGCACTTCGCGTTGAGCCACTTCAGGCGGTCGGCCTCGTAGCGGAGGTCGAACTCCCGCGGGTCGTGCATGTCCATTTTATTGAAGACGACGTACGCGGGGACGTTCCAGAAGTCGGAGCGGACGAGGTAGCGGTCGACGAGGCCCCGCTTGTAGGCCGGCTTCCCGGCGCTCATCACGATCAGCATCACGTCGACGTTGGCCGCGATGACCTTCTTTCGCTGCTCCCGCGGGAGGTTCCGGAAGATCGAGTTCGCGCGGTCGACGACGGCCTCGATCTTCCACTCTTCACCCCCGGCCGGCGGCGGCGAGAGCTCGACCCAGTCGCCGACCACGATGTGGTCTTCCTTCAAAAGCATCGCGAGGGAGGTGGCCGGAACGACCTCTTTGGTGTCCTCGCGGCGGCAATCGAAATGTCTCTTGGAGGATCGGAAAATTCGGGCCCGGATTGTCATTTTGACAAGGTACCACAAAAAGCCGGCCCCTTCGATTGACAACTTTCATAAGGGACATTAAAGTGGTGCCCTAAAACCCGGAACTGTTAAACCCCTTAGAATCAATGGTTTTTTTGTTGTTCCGGAAGCCTTCGCGCACCGGTAGCTCAGCTGGATAGAGCAACCGATTTCTAATCGGTAGGTCACAGGTTCGAGTCCTGTCCAGTGCGCCATTTTTTCATCTCCGCCGTCACCTCCGCTTAGTTCCAGCTCCCCGGCGTTGCCGCGTGGAACGGGCCCCCGGTTCCGTACTTGCGCTCAACGACCTTCTCCACCGCCTCCCGCATGTCGGAGACGTACGGCGGACAGGTTGCCTCGAAGACCCCGGGCAGACCCGTGGGGTTGTTTCTAGCCGTCCTTGAAGTCACTCCGGAAGCCGAGCCCCGTGTTCCGCGGGTCCCCGGAGACACCGAGGACGGAGAGCGGATTTACGCCGTCGTACATCCACACGCCGACGCCCATCGCCTGAAGCAGAAGGCAGCCGGAGTCGCTGGCCGTCGAAAGCTCGACCGTCGCTTCGCCGAGGGCGAGCTGTTCGAGGACCGTCAGCGAGTACTGCTGCGCGAGGTTGATCAGGTGCCCGAACTTCTCTAGGCCCGGGATCGGTCGCTTGTTGACGTCGTCTGTGAATCCGTAGCCGTTCTGAACCAGGTGGTAGAGGATTAGGATCACGTGCTGGGCGAGGTCGACGACGGGGATCGCGAAGAGGCTCCCCGGCGTGTTGGTCACCCAAAGATTGCGGCCCTCGATGTGCGGCCCCTCCCGCGGGATGCGGAGCCGCTCCGGGGAGAGCTTCCGGATCAGGGACTCGTGGTGGCGGATCCCTCCGTCGACGTCGA
>JBILTI010000370.1:0-3110 GCA_044371595.1 Bacteriovoracaceae bacterium | reverse complement strand
CGGGCCCACGCCAAGGCCTTCGTCGCAGCGGAACTTCGCCTGGCGGGAGGAGACATCGCGGGGGGCGAGGTTACCGAAGGACGGGTAGACGCGCTCGAGGTAGTAGTCGCGGTCTTCTTCTGGGATGTCTTCGGGCTTCCGGGCGTCGTTCTGCTTTTTCGGAACCCACACGCGGCCGTCGTTCCGGAGGGACTCGGACATGAGGGTGAGCTTCGACTGGTATTCGCCGTGGACCGGGATGCACGTCGGGTGGATCTGGGTGAAGCACGGGTTGGCGAAGCCGGCGCCGCGCTTGTAACAGCGCCAGGCGGCGGTGACGTTCGAGTGCTGCGCGTTCGTCGAGAGGTAGAAGACGTTGCCGTAGCCGCCGGTGCAGAGGAGGACGGCGTCGGCGGCGTAGCGCTCGAGCTCGCCGGTCAGGAGGTTCTTGACGATGATCCCGCGGGCCTTGCCGTTGATCAGGACGAGGTCCATCATCTCGCGGCGGTTGAACTGCTTGATCTTGCCCTTGGCGACCATCTTCATCATGCCGGAGTAGGCGCCGAGGAGGAGCTGCTGGCCTGTCTGGCCCCGGGCGTAGAACGTCCGGGAAACCTGGGCGCCGCCGAACGAGCGGTTATCGAGGTAGCCGCCGTACTCGCGGGCGAACGGAACGCCCTGGGAGACCATCTGGTCGATGATGTTGTTCGAGACCTGGGCGAGCCGGTAGACGTTCGCCTCGCGGGCGCGGTAGTCGCCGCCCTTGATCGTGTCGTAGAAGAGGTTCCGGATCGAGTCGCCGTCGTTCGGGTAGTTCTTGGCGGCGTTGATCCCGCCCTGGGCGGCGATCGAGTGCGCCCGGCGCGGCGAGTCCTGGATGCAGAACGAGAGTACGTTGTAGCCGAGCTCGGCGAGGGTCGCGGCGGCGGAACCGCCGGCGAGGCCGGTGCCGACGACGATTACCGTGAACTTCCGCTTGTTGGCCGGGTTTACACGCTTCATTTCAAACTTATGCTTGTCCCATTTCTCGGAAAGGGGACCGCTTGGAATCTTCGAGTCGAGATTAAAACTCATGTTACACTCCCTTCAGGTAGCACCACACGGAGAGGAAGGCGAAGCCTCCGGCGATGGTGGCGGCGTACAGGTAGCTGATGATCTTGATCTTCGGATAGTACTTCGGGAAGTTGAGACCCAGGGACTGGAACGCGGAGGCGAAGCCGTGGGCGGTGTGGAGACCCGCGCAGGTCATGGCGACGACGTACCAGATCACGTTGACCGGGCTCTGGAAGTATTCGACCGTCGTGCGGTAGATGTCGCGCATCTGGACGCCGTCGACCTCGGTCGGGTAGTTCGTCCCGAACTTCAGGTTCATGAGGTGGAGGATGATGAAGACGAGGAGGACGATCCCCGTGTACGGCATCGAGGCGGACATGAAGTTCGTCCCGCGGCCGGTCCACTTTTTCATCTCGTACTTACCGCACGCCTGCTTGTTTTCGAGGTTCAGACGGATCGCGAGGTACAGGTGCACCAGGAAGACGAGGGCGAGGCCCGCTTCGACCAGATAAAGCAGCGCGCCGAGGGAGACGAGCTTGTGCGCGTAGATGTTGAAGGCATCGGGACCGACCAAGAGAAGAAGGTTACCGGAGAGGTGACCGACCAGGAATCCGCAGAGGAGGAGACCTGTGATCGCGACCAGGTGCTTTCTTCCGATGGAAGATCGGAAGTAATGATTAACTGCAGCGGTCATCATACAAAAGAGCTCCCTTTCGAAGTAAGAAGTGGGTTTGAATCTTAGGATTAGTTGCCTTCAATTTACCAGATTTACACAACTTGTCAGGCGAGAAATGCTTTTTTCTAGGCCCGCGACCTAAGACAATTTTTAACCTATTTGACCGGCGGCGTCGGGGTGCCAAGATTAGTTGGATTTCACCACCGAATAGAGCTCGAGACAGCGCTTCCGGTTCGCTTCGTAGCTCACCACCGGACGAGGGTAGTCGGGGGCCAGGAGCGGATCGGGTTTGTGGATCTCCCGGGCGTTGAGGTGCGCGAGCTCCGGGACCCACTGCCGGATGAACTCGCCCTTCGGGTCGAACTTCTCGCTCTGGGAGTAGGGATTGAAGATGCGGAAGTACGGCTGGGCGTCGCTGCCGGTGCTGGCCGACCACTGCCAGCCGCCGTTGTTCGCGGCGAGGTCGAAGTCGAGGAGCTTTTCGGCGAAGTAGTGCTCGCCCTTTTTCCAGTCGACGAGGAGCGTTTTGCAGAGAAACGAGGCTACGACCATGCGCAGTCGGTTGTGCATCATTCCCGTCTCGTTCAAGCAGCGCATGGCCGCGTCAACGAGCGGGTAGCCGGTCTGGCCCTCGGTCCAGGCCTTGAACTCTTTCGCGCCGCCGGGGAAGACGATCTGGTCGTACTCGCGCTTGAAGGCGCCCTTCGTCACGTACGGGTAGACGTCGAGGATCATCTGATAGAAATCGCGCCAGATAATCTCCGAGACCCAGGTCTTGGCACCTTCGCTGCGGCGGGCGGTCCCGGCGCGGACGAGGTCCCGGACCGAGAGGTTCCCGTGCCGGATGTAGACGGAGAGGAGCGAGGTTCCGGGGATCGCGGGGAAGTTCCGGGCCTCGGCGTAGTCGATCATGCGGTGCTCGAAGTCGGCGAGCCGCTTCCGCGCGGCCGTGGTGCCGCCGCGGAGGAGCGCCGGCGTCTCGACGAAGCCGATCTCCCGGTACCAGTCGTGGGCGAGGATGTTCTTCGGGTTTTTAAACTTCCGAAGGTTCGCGAGGTCGGTAGTCAAGTCGGGGATCACCTTTCCGGAGCCCTCGAAGGTCTCGAGCCACTTGTTCTTGTACGGCGTGAAGACCTTGTAGATCCCGCCCTGGTTGGTGACGACCTCGTGCTTCTCGAAGAAGACCGAGTCTTTAAACTGGTCGAAGCCGATCCCCTGGGCCGCGAGGCGCTTACCGACCTTCGCGTCGCGCTCCTTGGCGTAGGGCTCGTAGTCGCGGTTGCAGTAGACGTTCTTCACGCCGAGCTCGCGGGCCAGCTGCGGGATCTCCTCCACCGGGTCGCCGTAGCGGATGACGACCGACGAACCGGCGGCGCGGAGCGTCTCTTCGATCTCCATCAGC
>JBILTI010000369.1:0-3112 GCA_044371595.1 Bacteriovoracaceae bacterium | reverse complement strand
CATCGAGAGCCTTCCCTGGAGCGTCCAGGTCGTCCAGTTCGGCGGCGCCGGCGACCCGCTCATGCACCGGGACGCCTTGAAGTTCATCCGGGCCTGCAGGGAGCGCGGGTTCCGCGTCGGTGTGCTCTCGAATATGGAGTATCTGGAAGCGGAGGACCTCCACGAGCTGCACAGCCTCGGTGGCAAGCGGCCCTGGGAGCTCCACATTGACGCGAACGTCTCGGCAGGCACGCCGGAGCTGTACGTGCGGACGCGGCCGCGGCAGACGGAGAAGAACTTCAACAAGGTCGTCCACAACATCGAGCACCTGAGTGCGCTCCGCGAACGCGACAGCTTCGGCGTCTACTTCACGGTTATGTGCGTGGTGACGACGGTCAACTGCGCCGAGCTCCTCGACGTCGCGAAGCTCGCGGTTCGGGTCCGCGCGAAGATGCTCTGGTTCAAGCCGGTGGAACTCCATGCGACGTTCCAGGCCCCGCTCGTCCCCGCCGGCGACCACCTGGTTACCCTCGCGCGCTCGCTCCGGGAAGCCGTCGACTTCGCGGAGGCCAACCGGCTCGAAATCAAGCAGCGCGACTACTGCGATCGGATCTTCAACCGCCACCTCGGAGAAACGCATGTCTGACCTCGTCAAGAAAGCCCCGACCGACGTCGCCCTCGAAGAGATCCGGATCGGCATCGCCAACGGCGACGTCCCCGCGGACCTGTACTCCGAGATCCCCTGCACCGTCGGCTACTCGTATATCCGGTTTGAGGTCTCCGGTAACATCGTCCCCTGCTGCATCGCTAAGCACCGGGTCGGCGACGTCAAGAAGAGCGACTGGCGGGAGATCTGGCACTCCGGCGCCTACGACGCGTTTCGACGGAAAATGACCCGGATCCACCGCGACCGGTTTCACCTGGTCGACCCCGAATGGACGTTCTGCCAGCAGTGCAGCCACGTTACCCTCAACCGCACCAATGCCGAGCTGCTCGTGAAGGGCGCAGAGAAGGATAAATGAAGAAACCGACCGAAGTCCGGGACGAGCTCAACGCCGTTTCGCCGAGCTTCTGCCTGGCGAAGTGGCTTCAGGTGACGATCCACCTTCAGAACGGCCACACGCACTCGTGCCACCATCCGATGACCCACAAGGTCTCCCTCGACGAACTTGCCTACGACCCGTCGGCGCTTCACAATACAAGCGAGAAGAAGCAGTACCGGAAGCAGATGCTCCAGGGTACCCGGCCGAAGGAATGCCAGTACTGCTGGAACATCGAAGACGCGCACCCGGACAACCTCAGCGACCGGACCTTCAAGTCCGCGGACAGCTGGGCCTACACGCGGCTCGGCGAGATCGCCGCGGCCCCGTGGAACCGCTCGGTGAACCCCACGTACATTGAGGTGAGCTTCGGCAATGAGTGCAACTTCAAGTGCGCCTACTGCGCGCCCCACATTTCCTCGGGCCTCATGACCGAGTACCTGAAGCACGGCCACTACTCGGGGATGGCCCAGTTCTCCCTCGACAACATCCGCGCCCTAGGCCAGTTCCCGTACTCGAAGGACGAGTACAATCCATACGTCGACGCGTTCTGGAAGTGGTGGCCTTCGGCGAGCCGGGACCTGAAGACGTTCCGGATCACCGGCGGCGAGCCGCTCCTGAACCCGAACACCTACAAGTTCCTCGAGTTCCTGCGCCAGAACCCGATGCCGGACCTGAGCCTCGCGATCAACAGTAACCTCGGGATCCCCCGCGGGACCCTCGAGAAGTTCATCCGCGAGATCAAGCACATCACGGACAACAAGCTCATCAAGGACTTCCAGTTCTTCACGAGCGTGGACACGTACGGGAAGAACGCCGAGTTCGTCCGCTTCGGCCTCAACTACGACGAGTACATGGAGAACGTCCGGCTCTTCCTTCGCGAGGTCCCGGCCGCGCAGCTGATCTTCATGTGCACCTACAACGCGTTCTCGGTCGTGAACTTCCGGAAGTTCCTCGACGACGTCGTCGAGCTCAAGCGGACCCACAAGAACGAGTGGAACTACACGAAGGTCTTCCTCGACACCCCGTACCTGAAGGACCCCCGATTCCTCTCGTGCTACGTCCTCACCGAGGAGTTCTGGCCCCAGATCCGCACGGACCTCGCGCACATGAAGAGCTTCACGGTCGGCGAGAAGCCCGGCGACGCGCTCTTCTACGAACACGAGGTGAGCAAGTTCGAACGGATCCTGAACTGGCTCGAGAACCTCGAGGAGAACGCGCACCGCCGCGGCATGCGCCGGGCGCTCTACGAGTTCATCCAGGAGTACGAGCAGCGGAAGGGGATCCGGTTCCACGACTACTGTCCGGAGTACGCCGCGTTCTACGAGCTATGTAAGAACAGCTGACGGTTCCCGGAAGAGCGCCCGTAGGACCTCCCGTTCCCGGGCCTCGTCGAACCCCGGCGCGAGCGCCGCGCGGACCGCGGTCAAGCGCGCGAGGTGTTCGAGAACCTGCGACGTCCGGAGCCCGTGCCGCTGGCAGTAGAGCCCCCAGATCTCCCAGTCGATTTGCCGCTCGACGAGCCGCCGCTCCTCCGGAAGGAGCTCCGCCAGGAGCCGCCGGTCGCGGGCCTCGCGGTCGTGCCGGAACCACAGGTACAGGTGCGGCGCCAGTATCCGGAAAGCGTCCCCGAGGTCCGCGTGGTAGACGTCGAACCCGGGGCTTTGCTCCTCGGCGCACCAGCGGTGAAGTGACGCGGCGAGGCCGGGTCTAGACGGCAGGAGTTCGGCGAGCGCGCCGATGACCGTTTCCGTCGAGACCGGCCCGGCCCCGACGGCCACGCCGGTGACGGCGAAGTGGTGCCGCCACTTCCGCTGCCGGTGCGCGGGCCACGCCGCGAGGGTCCGGGCGTCGGAGAAGAACATCCGCTGCAGAAACACGAGCCGCTCGACCCGATCGTCGGCCCGGGTCAGGTTCGCGAAGCCCGCGAGGACCGGATCGCGGCGGAGCTCAAACGCGTTGATCCGCGCCCCGAGGAGCGCCAGATCTCCCCGGGCGTAGTAGTGCGACTCGCCGAGGAACGGGACGAGGCGCTTCGAAACGGCGAGCGCCTGTCGGAACACGGGGCGCGGAAGGTCCCGCCCCGCGACCAC
>JBILTI010000368.1:0-3114 GCA_044371595.1 Bacteriovoracaceae bacterium | reverse complement strand
ATCAAGGAGATGTGCCGGGGGGAGCTCGCGGTACTGGAACTACAGAAAAAGAAGTTATAACGGAAACCAAACTAACAACGGACAGGAGGTCTAATGTTATCTCAAGGTTTAGTGCTCGTCGGTAATCATCCCAAGTTCAACAACGCCCTCGAGACGGCCCGGAATGTCGCCGTAACGAAGACGCCGGTCCTTATCTCCGGGGAAGCCGGTTCCGGGAAGAAGGCGGTCGGCGCGTACATCCATCAGAACTCCGTCCGCAGGAACGCCCGCCTTGAGATCGTCGACTGCGCCTTCGACTCGCAGACCGTCGAGAAGATCGTCCTCGGCTACCGCGATGACCAGTCCGGCAAGTTCAACCGCGGCGTCCTCGAACTCGCCAACGGCGGTACGGTAATTTTTGCCAACATTGATGCGCTGGATGAAAATTTTCAGAAGCGGCTCTATACTATCCTCCAGGAACTCCCCGACTACGAGCTCGACGTCCGGATCCTCGCGACGACCTCCAAGAACCTGTCGAAGCTGGTCGGGGCCGGAAAGTTCTCTCGGGCACTTTATATGTACTTCAGCGGGGCCCAGATCGACCTGATCTCCCTCCGCGAGAGAGGAACCGACGTGGAACTGATCGCGCGCCACTTCATCGAGGAATACGCCGCCGAAACGAACGCCGGGGACATCTCCCTCTGCGCCGAGGCCGCCCGCAAGCTCACCGACTATAACTGGAACAACAACCTCCACGGGCTCCGCTCGTTCATCCGCAAGACTCTAACGAACATGGGCGGGAAGACCCTCGACGTCACGGCGATCGAGAGCGGCGAGCGCAAGGTCGAGTTGGCGTCCGCCGAGACCGACGAAGATGGCTTCAAGCTCATGTCCCTCAAGGACGCGGAGAAGCTCCTCATCAAGAAGGCGCTCGTTTTCACCTCGGAGAACCGGACCCAGGCCGCGAAGATCCTCGGCGTATCGATCCGGACGCTCCGGAACAAGATCAACGAATACCGCGCCGAAGGGGCGATCTACTTCGTCAACCTTCGCTAGTCGCAACCCGCGGGTTGCCGGAGTCGCACATGGACGTGAACGATAAAACGCTGAAGGCCCTGACGACGGCGCTGAACTTCCGGGAGATGCGCCAGGAGCTCATCTCGTCGAATGTCGCCAACGCCAACACCCCCGGGTACAAGGCGAAAAAGCTCGACTTCGAGCAGGCGCTCGCGCGGGCCCTCGACGTCGACGGGAATATGCGGATGGTGACTGGGAGCGACCGGCACCACACGGTCGGGAACGGCGGCTTCGACAACCTCGAGCCGGAGATCTACGACGACCCGAACGGGGTCGTCGCGGAGAACGGCAACACCGTCGACGTCGAAGCCGAGATGGCGAAGATGGCAGAGAACAAGCTCATGTACGACGCGCTTGTCCAGCTCATTAACAAGAAGATGGGTATCATGAAGTACGCCATCAACTCGGAGAAATAACCATGGATCTCCTCTCGTCGCTCCGGATCTCCTCCAGCGGCCTCGCGGCCCAGCGCAAGCGGATGGAGGCCCACTCCTCGAACATTGCCAACGCGCAGACTACGCGGACCGCCGAGGGCGGCCCGTACCGTCGCAAGGAGGTCGTCTTCGGCGCCGAGCCGGCGCGGGAGACGTTCTCAGAGATCCTCGAGGGCGAGCTGGCCGAGAACGCGCAGACGGTCCACGCCACCGAGGTCGTCCACACGGACAAGGTCGTCTACAAGCACGATCCGACCCACCCCGACGCGAACGCCGAGGGCTACGTCGCGATGCCCGACGTGAACCCAATGGTCGAGATGGCCAACATGATCGAGGCGCAGCGGGCCTACGAATCCAATGTAACCGCGATCAACACCACTAAGCAGATGGCGACGAAGACCCTTGAAATTGGAAGAGGAAACTAATAAATGGCAATTAAAGACTTAGGATCGTTTCAGCAGACCCTCGGCGCCGGCGATGCTCGCGGCTGGAGCCGCCGCGTCGACAACGACGGCCCCGGGGCGCTCGGTGTCGGTGCGACCGGGACTCCGAACCTCGAGGGTGGCGACGCTATCGGGAAGACCTTCGGGGAGTTCCTCTCGGAGTCGCTAACGAAGGTGAACGCGATCCAGCAGGAGGCGAACGTCGCGATGGAGAAGCTCGCAAGCGGTGAGAACCAGAATCTCCACGAGACGCTTCTCGCGGTCGAGAAGGCCGAGATCTCGTTCAAAACGATGAACCAGGTGCGCACTAAGGTGCTCGACGCGTACCGTGAAATAATGAAGATGCAGATCTAATTGATCGCGACCCCGCGGGCAGGAAGCCTTCGGAATCATAGAATCAGGAGGATTCGTTGAATAGTTTCGTTTCCCAGGCCTTTCTGAACTTCGTCGACTTCTTCCGCACCCTTGACTGGACGCGCCGGCTCAGCCTTCTCGCCGTCGCGGGCCTCATCGTTGCCTGCATGATCGGCATCGTCATCTGGTCCGGGAAAACGGACTACAAAGTCCTCTACACGGACCTCACGAAGGACGACTCGGCTGTGATTGCAAGGATGCTAGAGGAGGGTAAAATCAACTACCAGGTTGCCGACGACGGCAAGACGATCAAGGTCCCTGATGACCAGGTCGAGATCTGGCGCCTCGAGATCGCGAAGAAGGGCGTAAACTTTACTGGAACCGTTGGCTACGAAGTCTTCGATAAGCAGGCCTTCGGCACCACGTCCTTCGTCCAGAAGATTAACAAGCAACGGGCACTCGAAGGGGAGCTCGTAAAAACCATCATGCACATCAAGGGTGTCACCCGCGCCCGGATTCACCTCTCGATTCCTGAGTCGTCACCGTTCGTCGCCGAGCGGAAGCCGCCGAGTGCCTCTGTCGTCCTCGACGTCGAGCGCGGGGTGACGATGACCGCCGACGAGATCAAGGGGATCCAGTCGCTCGTGAGCTCGTCCGTCGATGGCATGCGCACGCACAACGTCGTCGTCATCGACAGCCGCGGCAAGAAGCTCTCGGAGAACGACGGCGACAATATGTCGACGGAGACGGCGAACCGGATCGCCCTCGAGACGAAGCTCAACTCGCAGTACGAAAAGAAGGTCGAGGAGATCCTCTCCCGTGTGATC
>JBILTI010000367.1:0-3117 GCA_044371595.1 Bacteriovoracaceae bacterium | reverse complement strand
CGCATCCAGTTCATGGTCAAGGATCCGCAGAAGTACAAGGAGCACCGGGGCTGGGGCTACGCCCTCTTTACCCACGACGGAAAGGTGAACCCGGAGCCGGAGAAGGATCAGGTTACCGCCTGCGCCGCTTGCCACGACCTCGTGCCCGAGCGCGACTACGTCTTCTCCTGGGCCTTCAACCGCGCGACCACCCCCGCGCAGCTCTTCCGCTTCGAGCACGTCGAGGTCGACCGCGCGGCGGTCCCGGCGGAGATCGGCGCCCAGCTACCGGCCGCCGCCGCGAAGCTCCTGTTGATCAAGAGTTACCTGACCAAAGACGTCTTCCAGGGAACCCTCGACGAGCTGAAGCCCGCGCTGGCCGGGATCGCCGCCGCGGAGAAGAAACCCGTCCTCTTCCTGAGCGACGACCGGAAGAAGTTCTCGCTCGTCTACCCCAACGACCTCGCCCGCGACTGCGACGACGAGGGCGCCCGCGGCGTCTCCCTCGTGAGCGTCACGTCGCTCCTCGACGGCCGCGTGAACAAGGCGCAGTTCTGCCAGGCCCTCGCGCGCTAGGGGCGCCGTCGGACCGCACCGAGGAAATCTGTTGACGGCGACGCGCGTGGGTTCCTACCATTAAAGGATGAAAAACCTCATCGCCGTGATCGCCCTCAGCTACCCCCTCCTGACCCGCGCCGGAGAACCCTACCGCCTCGACGGCGAGTTCGCCTTCCGGGGCTTGGGCCTCGCCCAGACTCGCGACGTGGAGGTCGTTCCGCAGCAGGAACCGAACCGCGTAGAGGAGCTCAAGCGGGACAGCTACACGTGCGAGCGGGCGATGAACTTCTACCGCTGCGTGAAGTTCGTCGCGAACGACGAGATCCCCGAGCGGGTGGCGGCGAACCTCTTGAAGCGCTGGAAGGGCGCCACGGTCCGCTTCGCGCGGGGGCCGGGGAACGTCATTCTCACGAACGACGCGCCGTCGCTCACGGAGTGGGACATCCCGGACACCGTTCAGATGGGATCGCGCGAGGTGCGGAAGTACCAGTACTTCCTCCTAGAGGGCGAGCTCCACAAGATCAAGCTGCCGTTCCGGAACGGCGACGAGTGGTTCCTCGTGCGCGACGACGCGAACGTCACAGCTTTCGAGCTCACGGCGACTGAGACTGGGAAGTTCCGGTTCCGCGAACTCCTCATCCACGTGAACTTCGCGAAGTAAGGCCCCGATCCTAGTTCTCGATCACCTTCGTGTTCGCCGACGGCGCGAACTCGAAGTTGCCCGGCGGGAACGACACGTTCTCCTTCAGGTCGATGAGCTTGATCGTAGTCTTGTTCTTGTTGATGTGCTTCAGCGTGATCCGCTCGAAGCCCTTCAGTTCCTTCACCTGCCGCGCGTCCGTCGCCGCGTGGAGGATGACCTCCTCGAAGCCCATCTCCTTCTGGATCGTCTTCACGAACGTCAGGACGAGGTTGTTCTTCTGGTACGTCGTCGTGAAGAGCTTCGAGTTTTCGATACCGTCCTTAACCGAGTCGAGGAACTTGATCAGCGGGAGGTTCGCCGAGCGCTGGACCGTCACCTGGTCCTTCTCCCCCTTTACGAATGCCGGCTGGTAGAACCACGTCTTCGTCGGGTTGACGACGAAGAGCGACGGCACCGGGCTCGTCACCTCGAAGCGGAGGTGCCCCGGAAACTTGTACTCGACCTTACCGAAGCTCTTCTTGACCTTCCCGGTCACGGAGACCAGGCTCTCCTCGTAGTTGGCGCGGAAGGAGCCGGGGACGAAGCCCCTGGCGACGGCGAGGGCCGGGACGAGGAGGAGGCAGAGAAGTAGTTTCATAATCGTTCCGTTAAAAAAAGGGGAAAGCTTCCTCTTACTGAAGTCGCTTTACCCCTGTCCACAAACACTAATGGAGTTGAACCGAGACGGCCTTGGAGACGCCCGGCTCCTGCATGGTTACCCCATAGAGGGTATCATTCAGTTCCATGGTTTTCTTGTTATGCGTGATGAGAATGAACTGCGACTCCGAGCTCATCTCGCGGAGGAGCTCGTTGAAGCGGCCGACGTTCGCGTCGTCGAGCGGCGCGTCCACCTCATCGAGGAGACAGAACGGCGACGGCTTCACGAGGAAGATCGAGAAGATGAGCGAGACCGCGGTCATCGCCTTCTCGCCGCCGGACATGAGCGTGATCGACTGCATCTTCTTGCCCGGAGGCTTGGCGATGATGTCGACACCGCACTCGATCGAGTCGAGGTCGCCGGTCACTTCGAGCTTCGCCTCGCCGCCCCCGAAGATGATCGGGAAGACCTTCGAGAAGCGCTCGTTGACCTCGGTGAAGGCGTGACGGAAGCGCTCCTTGGACTTCTCGTCGATGTGGGCGATGGCCGTCTGGAGATCGGCGAGGGACTTCTTTAGTTCCTCCTCCTGCGTCTTCAGGAAGTCGTAGCGGAGCTTCTGGCGGTCGTAGTCTTCGATCGCCTGCCAGTTGATCTCGCCGAGCCGGTTGAAGTCGGACTTGTATTCCTTGAACTTCTCGCGGGCCTCCTTGAGCTGGCCCGGGAAGCGCTTCTCGAACTCGTAGTACTGGGCGTCCACGGCCTTCGGGCCATCTTCGGACTCCATCTGGTACATCGGGGATAGGTCCCGGAGGCCCTCGGTCCTCTCGGTCGAGATCTCGAGGTGCCGCATGAGCGTCGATCGGAGGTCGATGCGGTAGCGTTCGAAGATGTCCTTAACGAGGAGCTCCTCCTCCTGCACGATCTGCGTGGTCTTGAGCTCGAGATCGACGTTTTCCTTTTCGATCTTGTTGAGGCGGCCCGTGATCTGCTTCAGCTCCGACTCCTTCTCCTGCATCGAGAGGAGGATCTGGGCGATCTGATCCTTCAGGAGGTTAAGGTACGACTCCTTGTCGGCGAGCACTTCGGCGAGGTCGCGGTTGCCGGCCTCGACGGCCTCCGCCTCGGTCTGCGCGGCCTCGATCTCGGTCTCGTAGGTCTCGAGGAGCTCGAGGTTCTTCTCCTGCTTCTCGCGGTAGCGCTCGATCTGCGCGTTCACGTCGTCGATCTGGGACTTGAGCGAGGCGAGCTGCTGCTGGTAGCTCTGGGCCTTCACCTTGAGCTCCATCATTTCGTCGCGCTC
>JBILTI010000479.1:0-3120 GCA_044371595.1 Bacteriovoracaceae bacterium | reverse complement strand
TGGGTCAAGAACCACAAGAAGCAAGTGCTCATGATCATCTTCCTCGTCATCGCCTCCCTCTTCATCTACGAAGAGGTCATGATCCCGGCGATCATAACGTTTTACGTGCTGGCGTCGCTCGGCTACTGGCTCACGCACTTGAAGAAGTTCGAAGGAATCTTTGACTGGTCCGAAGAGCCGGAAAACGACCTTAAGTGATTCACCATTACCGACTCCTCCTCCAGTACAAGGGTACCCGTTACCTCGGCTGGCAGGTTCAGCCGGAGGGGAAGACGGTTCAGGGCGAACTGAACCGGGCCCTCGCCGTGATTTCAAAATCTCCGAACGTTAAGTCCCTCGGCGCGGGTCGTACGGATGCGGGGGTCCACGCCCTTGGTCAGGTTGCCAAGGTGGGCCTGGAGCTCGCGATTCCCGCTGCGAGCCTTCTGAAGGCCCTCAACGCGAATTTGCCGGAGGACATCCGGGTCCTCGACGCCGAGCCTTCTGACGAACATTTTTTTCCCACCGTTCACGCGCGCTCGAAAGAGTACCACTACCGGTTTAAGGCAACCCGGGATCCGGGGGCCCTCCACTCCGAGCTCATCGCAAACTGCCCCTTCGAACTGGACCTGGGGCGGATGCGGGAGGCCTGCGAGGCGCTCATCGGGGTCCACGATTTCTCGAACTTCTACTGCGTGGGGACGGAGGTCGCGCACAACGTTCGGGAAATCTTCGCCTGCGAACTTCTTGTGGTGCCCCAGGCGGGATGGATGTTGCCCGAGCACTACGTCTTCCGTATCGTCGGCAGCGGCTTTCTGAAACAAATGGTCCGCCTTCTCGTCGGTGCCGTCTGGAGCGTTGGGCGCGGCAAAACCACGCTGGAGGAGTTCCGGTCCGCTCTTTCTCCTGCGAAGGTCCCGCGATTGGGGCCGGTGGCACCCGCCTGTGGCCTCTATATGGTTCGCGTCAATTACTGAATTCTTTGACAAATTTAGGCTTTATGTTAAAAAGTCTAATTCATTTTTTCACTCGAGAACAAGAGAGATTTGTCATGTCTTACACTATTGAAAACGTAAACAGCTGCACGAAGAAGTTAGTCTTTAACTTCGATAAGGTTGATCTTTCGAAAGAAATCAAGGAAGCACTCGTTGCGAAGCAGGCGAGCGCGAACCTTAAGGGCTTCCGGAAAGGAAAGGCTCCTCTCGAGATGGTTCAGAAGCTCTTCGGACCACAGGTCGAAAACGACGCGCTCTATCGTTTCATCTCCGACCAATATTACCAGGCCATAAAGAAGGAAAGCCTCCGCGCTGTCGGCTACCCGGAGTTCGGAAACACGAAATACGAATCCGGTAAATCCGTCGCCTTCGAGGCGACCGTGGAAATCATCCCGGAGATCGAGCTCAAGGACTATTCCAAGCTGAGCTTTAAGAAAAGTTCCGAGGCCGTCAGCGAAGAGGACTTCGAAACGCTGAAGAAGAACTACCTCTCGAACAAGGCGGAGATCGCCGAGGTCAAAGACGCGGCCCACGCGCTCGCGAAGGGAGACTTCGCGGTCTTCAACTTCGAAGGTGAGAAGGCCGACGGATCGAAGCCTGATAACATGAAGGCCCAAGAATACATGCTCGAAATCGGTTCGGGCCAGTTCATCCCGGGCTTCGAGGACGGCATGATCGGCATGAAGAAGGGGGAGAAGCGGGACGTAAAGGTCACTTTCCCGGCCGACTACCACGAAGAAGAGCTCAAGAACGCTCCCGTCACTTTCCACGTTGAACTCCTCGAGATTAAGCAAAAGAATCTTCCGGAGTTCACCGACGAGCTCGCGAAGGAATTCGGCTTCGAATCCGTCGCCGATTTCGCGGCTAAAAGCAAAGAGCGGATGACGCTCCAGAAGAAGCGTGAAGTTCAAACGAAGCTCCAGCAGGAGATCCTCGAAAAGCTGATCGAAGAAAACACCTTCGACGTTCCGAAGGCGCTCGTCGACGACCAGAAGGAATCGGTAAAAGAGGAGCTCTCCCGGACCCTCAAGCAGCAGGGTTTCAACAATCAGATGATCGGTCTCTATTTCGAGCGGTGGGACGGCGACGTCACCCAGAAGGCGACCTTCCAGGTTCGCTCGGGCCTCATCCTCGATAAGCTCGCTCGTAAGTACAACATTGAAGCAACGGAAGCCGACCTCGACGTTAAGATCGAAGAAATGGTCGCTCAGTCCGGGATGAAGAAAGAAGAGATTGCCAAGTTCTACAAGTCCAACGAGAACGTAAAGCGGAATCTCATGTACGCGATCCGGGAAGAGAAAACGTTCGCTGCCCTCATTAAAGACATGAAAGTTTCCTAAGTTATTTTTCGACTGCTCCTCCTCCGGGGGGAGCAGTTTTCATACCAAAGCCCCCGCACGAGTCGCAGCCGACACCTTCCGTCACTAAATCTTATCCGAACTTCCGATTCCCGATAGTCTACGCTCTCGACCGCCCCCCGCGGTACAAATTCCTTTGCCGGAGCTCCCGGCTCTCGCGAGAGGCAGGGGTTGAGGCTTCCGGAGAAGAAAAGGAGGAGCGGTATAACGGTGCGCCATTTTGCGAAGATGACCAGGCCCGTGAGTATCAGCGTGAAGCTGTGCACCTCGATCGTCGGCGTGAGCGAGGTCAGGTGGGCGAACCATGAAACGATCGACTGCAGGGGCTTCAGGATCGCCAACCCCGTCTCGAGCTGCCACGGCGTCAATGGCACGGCGAGGAGGAGGAGGAGCGGCATCGCAGCGGAAAAAAAGAGATTCAGGATCGGAGAAAAAAGCAGAAGGAGCGGAGAGACTTCCGGACCTTGAAAATAGGCCAGGAGCAGCTGCGCGATGAAAAACCAGATCACCAGACGAAGCCCGGAGAATCCGGAGTAGATGATTCCCAGGAAGAGTAAGCTGTATGAGAAGCTAAGGGCGCTCGTCTGAAACGAACCGACGAGGACATCGATTCCGAGCGCCAGAAGAAATCCCGCTCGAAGATCGAAGAGTCGCTGGCAGGCCTTGATCAGGATCATCCGCTTCAGCGCACCGAAGCCGGGGAGAAAAGCAGCGAGCGCCCCGAGGAGCGTGAGGAGGAGAAGCTGTCCGCGGGCCCGCTTCACGAGCTGCAGGAACGGGAAGAGGAC
>JBILTI010000364.1:0-3129 GCA_044371595.1 Bacteriovoracaceae bacterium | reverse complement strand
ATGTCCAGGAAGTCGAAGACCATGTCGCCCTCTAACTGCGGGGCTTCGCCCTTGACCTGGACCCGGTAGTTGTGTCCGTGCAGGGGCTCGCGAGTTCCGTTCTCGAAAATCATGAAGTGCGAAGATGCAAAATTAAAGTATTGCTTATAAACTCTAATCGAAAATGGAAGACTCAACGGTCTGATTCCTGTTTGGGTTAATCGAACAGAACATACTACCGCGTTAAAAACTTGGCAAAGAGATAAAGGTCTCTGTTGCTCCTGGTCAAAGGTTAGAATGAAAAAAAAGCATCTCCGGGCGTTGAGCTCCATCGAAAACTGGCTACAGAAGCAGAACGTAGGTGGGCCGGAGCTGGCCGAAGCCGTTAATTCCATCCGGCATTTGATCGAGGGGCTTCCCGATGACTCGGCTTCGGGGGCGAAGGAGACTCTGCCGCCCCCCGTAGAACTCGCCGCCGATCCGCTCGCGGTAGCGCTCTTTTCCGACGGGGGATGCCGCGGTAATCCCGGTCCGGGAGCGTACGCCTTCGTCATTCAGGACGCTTCCGGCGCGCTCTTGACCGAAGGCGTAGAGTTCGAGGCGCACACCACTAATAATAAGATGGAACTCTCGGGTCCGCTCCGGGGACTCAGCGAGCTCCGCGAGCTCCTCCCCGAACTCGGCAAGGATGCGCTCCTTACCCGGGTTAAGGTGGTCACCGATTCGAAGTACGTGGTCGACGGGATGAAGAGCTGGGTGCATGGCTGGAAGGCCCGGGGCTGGAAGAAGGCCGACGGCAAGACGCCGGAAAACCTCGAACTCTGGCAGGAGCTCGACCGGGTCCGCCAGCTCTTCCTGGCCGTGGACTGGGTCTGGGTCCGGGGCCACGGGGGCCATCCGCAGAACGAGTACTGCGACCGGAAGGCCAACGGAGCGATGGATGAGAACGGCGCTTAGCCTCGTCCTCCTGCTGCTCGTTTCCGCACCAGTGTACGCGGCGTGCGCCTTTCGAAAGGACGTCGCGAAGGTCATCTCCCTCTCGGGTCCCGTGACCGTGCTTCTTCGGGAAGCGGGGCTCCTCCGGCATCCGGCGGTGACGGGGATTTCGATCTTCAGTCCGATCCGGCGCAAAGAGTTCGGCGGAAAGATCTATCCCGGAGGGCTCTTCCTAGCGCGTTCGGCCCTCGCCGAGTTCGCCGGCGGCGTCGTCTTCTACGACGCGGGTCGGGAGCTGAGACGGATCCTTCAAACGGTTTCGGGGATCCGGGCGATCGAGGTGAACACGCGCGATCGGCTACCGTTAGAGGTCATCGACCACACCATCGTTCTCGTGACCGGCGTCACCGAGGGCTGCGAGGCCGCATTTCGGAAATTCCGCGGTAGGGGGCAGGCGCTCCAGGACGAGCTTCTCCGGAAGGTCTCGGCGGAGCTCAAGGTCGTTTTCTTCCTCGGTTCGTTCCGAGGGACGCGGCCCCCGGAGCTTGTCATGGCCAACGACGGCGTCGTTAAGCTCCTCCGCCGGGAGCGGCGGATCGCGACCTATCCGTCAGACCTCGCCTACGTAAACTGGTCCGCCCGGCTCCTGGCCTCGCTCCCGGCCAGGACGCTGCTCGTCGGTCTGGAGGATTCTTCCATGGACGGCGAGAAGAAACTGACGACGGCGGAAACCCGGACCACGGTGACTTATCCGGGGATCCTCGTTCCCGGGATCACGCAGCTCGCGGGACTTCTCTATTGGGCCCGGGGCCTCTAGGCTACTTCTTCTGCCGATGGGCATCGACCATCTCCTGGGCGAGCTTCTTCATCCGGAGGAAGTCGGGGGTCACGGTGACGCCCCCGGAGGTCTTGACGAGGCCCCGCATCTCCTCCGCCTGGGAGACGCGCTGATCGGATGACGGATGCGAGGCCATCGCATCCGCGAGCCAGGAGAGGGCCGCGTTCTGACCCTTCTTCGACTCCCTCTCCAGCGCCATCAGTTTCTTGTAGAAGTCGCCGACCTTCTCCTTGTCGTAGCCCGCGTTCGTGGCGTAGCGGAAGCCCACGCGGTCGCTCTCGAGTTCGTCTTCCTGCGAGTTCTTCATGAAGGCGTATTTCTGGACGAAGAGGCCCCCGGCCGCGCCGACAACGGCGCCGCCGCCGATCATCTTGGCCTTGCACTCGAGGTCCTTCGGATCACACAGCTTCTTGCTGACAAAGTATCCGGCCGTACCGAGGACCGCCGCGCCGATCGCACCGAAGGCGATGGTCTTCGACTGCTCCTTCTTTGCGACGTACATCCGCTCGGCCGTGTGCCGGGCGGTCACGTGGCCGATCTCGTGGCCTAGGACTCCGGCGATCTCGGCCTCGGTGTCGGCCATGGCGATGATCGGCGTGGTGATGTAGATCGTACCCGCGGGCAGCGCGAAGGCGTTCACCTGGGGCGTGTCGACCACGGTGAACGTGTACGTGTAGGGCCTGTTGTGGAGCTTGTTGGCCTGGACGAGCTTCTGCCCGAGCCGGGTGACGTAAGCCTGGAGCGCCGGGTTCTTCGCCGGCGGGTACTCATTTCTCATCTCCGAGAGCGCTTCCCGCGTCAAGGTCTTCTCTTCCTCCACCGTCAGGGCCGCGCGCTGGCCATCGTTGTTGCCCTCCCGGTAGCGGTCGGAGGTCTTCGAGCTACAAGCCCCGAGGGTTAGCAGGAACACCAGGAACGTCTTCTTCATATTCACCTCTAAATCTGTTAACAGCTTTACGGTAAGAGGTTAAGATGAACGTATAAATATGTACAGATTCGCCGTTCACGATCCCGCCTTCCTTCCGCACTCCGCCTGCCGGGTCGACCTCGCCGTCGCCGCCGGGCAGCTCCTGTCGCTGGTCGGTGAGAACGGCGTGGGGAAGACGACGCTCCTTCGGCGGATCTTCCGGGATCATCCGCTAACGGTCGGCCTCGTTCCGCAGATCGGACTCGACCACTTCTTCGACCGGCCCCTCGGAAAGGTCCGGAGGATTTACCTCGCCGCGGGGGGGCCCGCCGCGCGGTTCGAAGCGCTCTGGGAGGCCTTCAACCTTCACCGGAAGGAGGAACGCTTCCTCTCGGGCCTCTCCGGGGGCGAGGCGCAAGCGCTCAAGCTCTGCCTGGGGCTCGCCGCGGAGAAGGCCGTCTACCTCCTC
>JBILTI010000362.1:0-3134 GCA_044371595.1 Bacteriovoracaceae bacterium | reverse complement strand
GAAGGGCTGGTCTCCGATTAAGAGGCCGGGGACGACGCCGGCCGAAACCGTCGCCACACCGAACAAAACGAGCAGAAGCTTTCGAAAGGATCGGAACTCGTAGAGGAGACAGGCGATCAGGAGCAGGAGTCCGAGCGGGAGGGCGCGGAGGATGGCGAGGTTTGCGCTCCGAGACTCCTTTGCCTGGCCGCCGCGGATGACGGTCCAGCCGTGCGCGCGAGCTTCGTTCTCGAGGAGCGCCGAAAGCTTCGGCTCGACCTCGTTCAGGGCGAATCCGGGGGCCAGGTCACTCAGGAGCCGCACCGTCCGGAGTCCGGCCACGTGATGGATCGCGGTGGCGGAGCGGTCGGAGCGCTTCCGCGTGACCTCGGCGACCTGGTAGTCTCGGCCGAGCGTCGGAAGCACCGAGAGCTGGCCGGCGGAGAGGTCCTCGGCCAGAAGGCGGATCGGAAAGCGGTCGCCGTTTCGATAGAAGTGGGTGGCGTCGATGCCCTGGCTCCAGGCCAGTAACGTCACGGCCAGCTGGTTGCGATCGGAGCCGTTCTCCAAGAAGCGCGCTTCGTTCGGATCGAGCGCCAGCACCGGAAGGAACCGGGGCGCATCCGTGCGAACCCCTTCGACGCCCGGGACACGCTTCGCCGCCCGGATCACCTTCTCCAGGCTGTCGGCCATCGCCGGAAGATCCGGGCCCTGGAGCTCGAGTTCGATCGCCGCCTTAACCGGGGGCCCCTGCATCAGCTGCCGGGAAACGAGCAGTGCCCCGGCCGGTAGGAACGGCGCTACCGCAGCCTTCGTTTCGTTTGCGACGGCGACGTTGTGTCGGGATTCCTTGGTCGTCACGAAGACTTCCGCGAGATCGGAGACCCGGCGCTCGGGCAGAATGCTGTAGAAGAAGATCGGGGTCGTCCGGCCAACGTAGGTTGAGAACACCTCGACGCGAGGATCCTTGAGGAGATGCGCCTCGAGGGTCCGGACCACGCGATCGGTTTGCGCCAGGGAAGTGCCCTTGGGCATCTCCAGGCGAAGGACGAACTCGTTACGGTCCGCGCCGGGGAAAAAATCTTTCTTCACGAACCGGACGCCGAGGACCGAAAGCGCGAGCACTCCGATGGTGGCGAGGACCACGGACCGCGGATGGTCGTGGATCCGACTCGTCAGGCGCGAGAACCAGCGAAGCCGCGTCGACGTTAACGTCCTCGCCGAAGGTCTCAGTAACAACGCGGTCAACACCGGGGTCGCCTGGAGCGCGAAGAACCAGCTCACCAGGAGAGTGATGATGGCGATCAGAGGAATCGCGATCGTGAACTCGGCGGTGGCCCCCTCCGACGCCAGCATGGGGAGAAAACTTGCGATGGCGGTGCCGGTAGCGAAGATCATCGGAAGACGGAACTGCCGCGCTGCTTCCGCGGAGGCCAGCGCCGGTTCGGCGCCCTCGTCGATCCGGCGCTGAACGGATTCGGCGACCACCGTCACGTTATCGATGAACTGGCCCAGGGAGAGCAGAAGTGCCGCGAGGGACATCTGATGGAGCACGCCGCCGCCGAGGTAGTAGATCCCGAATCCGATGACAGAGATCACCGGGACGCTGATCGCAACCACGAGTCCCAGGCGCCAGCCCATCCAAATCCCCAGAACCGCCACGACGGAGAGCATCCCGACCAGGAGAGACTTTCCCAGCTCGCTGATCCGACTCCGGGTTCGGTTCGGCTGAAACGAGAGTTCCCGAAGCTTGATCCTCGGATCGAGCTTGAACGTTCGGAGAAAAGTTCTTATGCGCGCGCCCCACTCCAGGACATCGATCGGGTGTGCCGGAACGATTCCGAGAACCAGCGCTCTCTTTCCGTTCACCCGCACGATCTCCTGGGGATAAGGGGCCGGCGCCCACCGAACGTCAGCGACCTCACTCAAAGGCGCCGCCGACAGATTCGGGAAGAGGACCGGTAGTCGGCGAACGTCCTCCACCGACGTCAGAGAACTTGGAGTTTTCACTAAGATGTTCTCGGACCCGCGCTGGTACATCCCCGCCGGGACGGAAAGGTTGGAGCGCTGAAGCTGCTGGAGGAGTTGCGGAAGCGTAAGCCCTCGCGCGGTGAGCTCCTTCGTCTGCGTCGTCACGGAAATCCCAAACTCCGGATCTCCGTGAAGGAAAACATCCTTCGTCTGGGAGACGCCCAGGAGAGATTTGCGAAGCCGGAGCCCCTCCGCCGAGAGCAACGCCAGGTCCTCACTCTCGAGGCCAATGATCACGGCCTCCAGGTCCACCACCCGGCGGTCGAGGGTGAGTTCACTCACCCCCCCGGGGAGCTTGGGCCTGAGGAGGTCGAGTTTGCGTTGAACTTCATTCCACGTATCCTCGATCTCGACGATGTCATCGTTGAGCTCCAGCGTGATGGCGGCATACTGGGGCCGGATCACGGTTTCGATTCTCTTCAGTTCCGTAATTGATCGAAGGTCGTTCTCGAGGGGATTCACCACCCAGTCTTCGATCCGTTCAGCTTCCGCACCGGGGAAGACCACCGTCACTAGTCCCCAGCGATTGCGGAGATGAGGATCCTCCTCTTTCGGGATCGTCAAAGATCCAACGACGCCGAGGGCCGTGAAGAGAATGATCACGGCGACGGTGAGGCGATACTGGGGAAAAACGGACTTGAGCATGAGATTCTCCCTTTTGCTTACGCTGTACACTAGAAGGCTATTCAAATCAACAATAGGCTTACAGTGCAAACATTTGAAACTATGAGGGAGTATGAAAAAAGAGAGGTTCATCAAAGGGTAAGCGAGCTTCTGTGATCTTGATTTACCTCGACCAAGGAAGCTTACTTGCAGGGGGGAACATTCGCGGATACCCTCCCGAGTCTTAGGAGAGGGTATGCCAGAGATCGAACGGAGTGTGTCTCACCAAATGGGAAAAGAATCCGAATCTCGGGCGCCACCGCCTATTGAGCAACGATTCATGGGCTGAGCGATGGGAGTGCGTTCGTCCTCATCATTTCGGGGACGTTAGGGAGGGTCAGCTTAGCTCGAAGTAATCACTTTGCCGAATTTCCTTTATGGGGACCAGGAGATTTCTTGAAAGGGGACCGGCCCGAACGTCTGTTGGCCAGTTAGTGTGGACCTAATTTCCACTGGTCCCC
>JBILTI010000361.1:0-3152 GCA_044371595.1 Bacteriovoracaceae bacterium | reverse complement strand
AGATCTGGCGTCAGAAAGACTGTAACACCGAAGGCAAACTCGTCGACTACCGCGTGGAGCACGTGTCCCCGGACATGTCGTTCCTCGAAATGATCGACGTCCTGAACGAGCAGCTGCTCCGGAAGGGCGAAGACACGATCGCCTTCGACCACGACTGCCGCGAAGGCATCTGCGGCATGTGTTCGATGATGATCAACGGCAAGGCCCACGGCGGCTTCAAGAACACCACCACCTGCCAGGTCCACATGCGCTCCTACAAGGACGGCGACTCGATCGTGATCGAGCCATTCCGAGCCAGGGCCTTCCCGGTCATCAAGGACCTTGCCGTCGACCGCTCCGCGATCGATAAGGTCATGGCCGCCGGCGGTTACATCACCGCCAACACCGGAAACGCCCCGGACGCGAACGCCATGCTTATCTCGAAGCCCGTCGCCGACGAAGCGATGGACGCGGCGGCCTGCATCGGCTGCGGCGCCTGCGTCGCCTCCTGCCCGAACGGCTCCGGCATGCTGTTCATGGGGGCCAAGGTTTCCCAGCTGGCACTCCTTCCGCAGGGCCAGCCCGAGTCGCCGAAGCGGGCGCTCAACATGGTCTACACCCACGACACGCTGGGCTTCGGAAACTGTACGACCCACGCCGAGTGCGAGGCGACCTGCCCGAAGGGCATCTCGATCGAGCACATCGCGCGCATGAACCGCGAGTACCTCAAGGCGGCGTTCACGTACCACGAGAAGAAGCGCTCCGAGGGCGCCGGTTAATTGTTTTCTCAAAGGGCCCCTCTTCGAAGGGGCTTTTTTTTTGCCTACTCGCTCCGGCCGCCCGGAAGCGGAGTGTTCGGATTCGGGAGCTCCTCCTGCCGTTCCGGCGTCGGGAGCTGTTCCTCGCTGACCTTCGAACAGGCCGCTGCGAAGAGGAGAACGAAGATTAAGGTTAACCGCATGTCGCACCTCCGCACCTCGCTCCTGCATTACGGATGCCATCGCGGATGCCATCGCCGTTGCCATCGCTGGCCCGAGGCCCCATACTAGCGAAATGCTTCGCTCCATCCTCCTGCTCCTCGTCGCCATGCTCTCGATCCAGTTCGCCGCGTCCCAGGCGAAGCAGCTCTTCCCCGTCGTCGGGACCGCCGGCACCTCCGCCCTGCGCCTCCTCTTTGCGAGTACGCTCATGGCACTCTGGTTTAGGCCTTGGCGCGCGCGGTTCACGAAAAACGTTTGGCTCTACGGCGGCGCCCTGGGACTCATGAACTTCAGCTTCTACTACGCGCTCCAGCGGATCCCGCTCGGCATCGGCGTCGCCCTCGAGTTCGTGGGCCCGCTCGCGGTGGCGATCTTCACGTCGAGGAAGAAGCTCGACTATCTCTGGGCGGTGCTCGCGGGCCTGGGGATCCTCCTCCTCCTTCCGGAAGATACGCCGGCGACGGCGCTCGATCCGATCGGCATTTCCCTAGCACTTCTGGCGGGCGGGTTCTGGGCCCTCTACATTATCTTCGGAAAGCGCGCCGGTACCGAGCACGCCGGGGGCGTGGCCGCCAGCATGGGAATGCTCGTCGCGGCCGTGATCGTCCTCCCGGCGGGGATCCTGATCGACGGGCCCCGCCTCCTCACCGCCGACGCCCTCCCGGCGGTCCTCCTCGTCGCGGTCCTCGGAAGCGCCCTCCCGTACTCGCTCGAAATGATCGCGCTTCGGAAGCTTCCGTCCCGGACCTTCGGAATCCTCATGAGCCTCGAGCCCGCCCTGGCGGCCCTCATGGGTTTCCTGTTCCTGACCGAGCACCTGACGGTTCTCCAGTCCGCGGCCATCCTCTGCGTGGTCATCTCCTCCTTCGGAAGTGCGGTAACGAACCGGGCCTGAGCAAAGGACTCCGCGCGAGCTTTAACCGGTGTGGCTTTCGGGGCGCCGGGATCTTCGGCATGATAGTTCCATGCCGGGAGGTTTCGCATGTGGATCCTGCCCCTTCTTCTCCTCTCTCTGAACGCCTCCGCCGAACCCGTTAAGCGCTTCCTCTTCGGGTCCTGCAACGATCAAACGAGGGCCCAGCCGCTCTGGAACGAAATGCTGAAGCAGAGGCCGGACCTCTTCATCTGGGGCGGCGACAACGTCTACGCGGACCGGGAGCAGAACACAGACCTGCGTCTCGCCCTCCGGAAGCAGCTCGCGAACAAGGACTACCAGCGGTTCCGCTCGCTGGTGAAGATCATCGGCACCTGGGACGACCACGACTACGGCGGCAACAACGCCAACGGGAACTTCGCGGAGAAGCGCGAGAGCCAGCGCCTCTTCCTCGACTTCCTCGGGGAGCCCGCGGACTCGCCCCGGCGACGGCAGGAAGGGATCTACACCAGCTACACCTACGGCCGGGTGAAGTTCATCCTCCTCGACAACCGCTACTTCTTAGACCTCGACCCGCACGCGGAGGTCCTCGGCGAGGAGCAGTGGAAGTGGCTCGAAGACGAGCTCCGGACCAGCACCGCGGAGGTGACCTTCATCACGTCGGGCCTCTCGATCCTCTCACCGGTCATCCCCTTCTCGGACGGCGCCTGGCCCAACTACCCCAGAGAGCGCGACCGCCTGCTCCATTTAGTCGAGCGGATGGGGACGAAGGGCGTCGTCTTTCTGACCGGTGACATGCACTTCTCCTCGATCTTCCGGCGCCGCGGCCACCTCGAATTCATGTCAAGCGGCATGACCCACACGGCGAACCGTGCCTCCTGGTGGTACCTGGGGCGCCGCTATGAGACGGCGTTTTTTGGCCTGTCTTACGGACAGGTCGATGTCAGCTGGGATCGCGAGACGCCGATTCTCACCATGTCCATCCGCGATCCACACGGCACGAGCTACCACCGCCGCACGTTTCGCCGCGACGGAGACGGCTGGATCGAGGACTTCGTTTTTACGCCGGAATAACAATCCTAATCGTATTTTTTATGAGATATTCCTAAGCATTGGACGTGACCATGCGCTCGGGTCTCGTTCTTTTTTTCCTCACCCTCGCCGCCACCGCGGAAACCAACTTCGACCGGGTCCAGAACCTGAAGACCGTAACCCGGATCGCCTTCGGCTCTTGCAACAACCTGAACGACCAGCAGCCACTCTGGAGGGACGCGCTGGCGCAGAAAACGGACCTCTGGATCTGGGACGGCGATACGATC
>JBILTI010000360.1:0-3158 GCA_044371595.1 Bacteriovoracaceae bacterium | reverse complement strand
GCCTGGTGTAATGAGTATATCGAAGGGATGGCAAAGAATTGAGTCAGGGGCAATGATGTGGGAGACAATGAATGAGCTTAAATAAAAACCCACATCCGAAGATGTGGGTAATAGTAAGCCGTTTCGGAGCCTTTTTTATTTGGAGTTGAATCTCAGCGATTAGGCTTCGAGCGAGCGGGAGGTCCCCATGATCGGAGAAGTCGTCGACTTCAGATCGCCGGTTTCGAGCGCGATGCTCGGCTCGTAAGATGTACGACGGGCGTCGTCGGATGAGAAATTCACGATGAACGACTTTAGTTCCTTGTACATTTCGTGCTTAACGGAAAGCTTCGAATCCTGGAGAACGATCTGCTTGCCGACCTTCTTCGAGGAGTTGATCACGACCGGCGCCTTGAGGTTGGCTGACATCTCGGTAACGTTGCCCGGGATCGTTAAGATTGAATAAAGCTTCGCGGTCTGGAGGGACTCGAGTTCGAGCCCGTTGAGGTCCGCCGGGAGAAGTTTTGCGATGTAGTCAGGCTTGAAAATCTTAGGCTCGATTATTGGAAACGCGACCTTTTCATCTTCCGTAGATTGGAGCCAAAGGATGAGAGTGCTATCACCCGGATCAACGACGAAGTATTTCTTGAGATTTTCAAAACCTAGAAGACCTTCAGAAAAGGTTACAATATCGCTGGGATTAACTTCAAGTTCCCCAAATCGAGTGGTTTTGACTTTCACGGATGCCTCCAAAATGAAATGGTAAGGTATTCTTACCATAGCACTATGATGGTATCAGTCAAACGAATAAATGATCAAGGAGGAAAATTATTTCTTCTTGAGCTCTTCTCCGAGGCGCGCAATGTCAGACATACTAGCTTGGACAGCTTCTGTGTTCTGGTCTTGAATAGCCTGATAGACCTCTTCGCGGTGAATCTTCGTTTCTTTCGGGGCCTTAATACCAAGACGAACTTGCTTGCCCTTTATTTGCACGACAACAATTTTGATGTTGTCGTCGATAGCAATGCTCTCTCCTAGCTTCCGTGTCAGAACCAGCATGGTTGATCCTTGTCTTTCGTGTCAAGAATTTGACTAACTTTATTAAGTTTTATTGCGGTGAGGTTTATTACAGATTGAGGGTGAAATGCAAGATAAATTCGAAAAAAAGTTAAGGTTTTGTAAGAATTTCCCTATCGGAGGAAGTCCATTAAGTTCGTGTTCATGAGATTTGAGCTAGCTTTATAGGTAGCCTTAAGAACGTTCTGTTCCTTCTGCAGGTCGGTGAAAAGCTCGGCGACATCCGCGTCTTCGATCTTGCTCTTGTGGGACTCGTTCAAGAGGCGGGTCTTTTCGATGTTGGTCTCGGCGTTGGAAATCGTGTTCGTCAACGCACCGATCTGGGTCCGGAACGCGACGACGCGGTCGACGGAAGTGTCGATCCGCTCCAGGAGGCCCTGGATCACCTGCGGGTTGTCGGTGACCATCGCGTTTTCGAGGGCGCGCAGTTCGTCGAAGATGCTGACCGGTACCTCCTGCGGTTCTGTAGCCGCGGGGCCCCGCATGACGGCTATCTGCGGGTCGACGTCGATCGCCGGCGGCTTCAGGTCCAGGTCGGACTTCTCGAGCGGCTTCTTCGCGGAGCCGAAGAAGAGTTCCTTGCCGTTGATGTTGATCGGTACGTAGACGTCCTTCTGGATCTCGATGTTGACCTTGTTCGTGTCGCCGGAGTACTGGCCGTGAAGGTCGAAGGGCCGGGTCAGGACCTTCTGGCCCGCGAAGAGGTATCGGTTTCCCATCCGCTTGTTCGCGAGGCTCAGCACCTGTTGGCGGATCTGGTTGATCTCCTTCGCGACGCCCTGGCGGATCTCCGGCGCGTAGATCGACGAGGCCTGGCCGATCGCGAGCTCCTTCGCCTTGTTCAGGAGCTCGGTCATCTCCTCGAGGACATTCTCCGTGTAGGAGAGCTGGGTCTGCGCGAAGTTCAGGTTCCGGAGGTACTGCTCGCCGTCGATGTTCTGTGATCGGATCGCGAGAAGCTCGACGTTTCCGATCGGATCGTCCGAGGGCCGCGACACCCGCTTCAGCGTCGATCCCTTGAGCTGGAGGTCCTCCACCTTGCCCTTGGTCTTACCGACGGCGTAGTTGATGGAACTGACGGAGCTGTTTTCCGAGACTCGACTCATGGGTTACCTATGGCAGTAAGTTCAGCACTGCTTTAAACATTTCATCGGACGCGCGGATCACCTTCGCCGACGCTTCGTAGGCGTTCTGGTAGCGGACCATGTTCGCCGCCTCCTCGTCGAGGGACACGCCGGCGAGGCGCTCCTTGAACGACTTGGCCTGCGCGAGGATCCCGTTGGACTGCTCCTGGTCGATCTTCGCCTTGCCGGTTTGGAGGCCGACGTCCCCGACCGACTTCAGGTATTGTTCCTCGAACGTCGTGGTCCCGCCAGCGAGGACCTTCTCGTGCTGGAGCTTGGAGATCGCGAGCGCCGCCCGGTTGTCGCCGGGCTTGTTCGCTTCGACGGCCGCGGCGATGTTGTTCGTGTCCTTCTCGATGTCGTCGGAGAGCGCGATGTACTCGGCGGCCCGCTTGAGGTCGAGTGGCTCCTTGAAGAAGTTGATCCCTGTGACCTTCTGCTTGGCGGCGTTCGGGACCGGGTTCCCCTGGGCGTCGACCGGCACTGGGTGGTTGGCGAAGCCCCGGCGGTGGATCGCGTTCGTCGCGAGGACGAGGCCGTGGGCGAGCTCGTCGACCTGCTTCTCGAGGCTCACGATCTCCTCGTTCCGCGTCTTCAGGAGCGCGCCGAGGGCGCCGCCCTTGACCCGGTCCGAGAACGGGACCCCCGGGCGGCTCGCGAAGTAGATCTGCACGTCACTCTTGTCGACCGAGGTCGCCTCCGACTTCACCGCCGCACCGAACGCGAGCTCCTGCACGAGGCCCCCGGCCACGAGCGAGCCGACGCCGTCGATGTTTACGACGAACTGCCCCTCGTTATCGGAGTAGGTGCCGATAGGAAAGTACTCGGTGAGCGTGCGGACCGCGCGGTCGCGCTGGTCGCGGAGGTCGTTGGCCACGCCGCCGGAGACCTCCTGGATGTTGATCTGGGTGTTGAGCTTCCCGATCGTCTTCGCGAGGTTGTTGATCTCGCCGACGGCGAGGCCGAGCTTGCTGTTGA
>JBILTI010000476.1:0-3176 GCA_044371595.1 Bacteriovoracaceae bacterium | reverse complement strand
CGCCCCCCAGCAGGTTCCCGAAATGAGTAAGAGCAACAGTAACGTTTTCATGACCGAACTCCTTTAATGCCGGTTGTTATAAAGGAGGCGCAGATCGGTGACCACTAAAGACAATTTATGACTATAATCTAATTCCTAGATAGTGAAAAAAGGAAAGGGCATGGTTCGTCAGCTGGAGCTTACGCTCCCACCGTTTAAGAAGGGCTTCCACCTCATAACCCCCGAAATTCTAAGGCGCCTGGATCCCCTCCCCGACGCGGGCCTCGTCCACGTCTTCATCCTCCACACCAGCGCGGGCCTCGCGGTGAACGAGAACGCCGACCCCACGGTCCGGGCCGATCTCGACGGCGCCTTCGACGTCCTGGCCCCGGAAAACCAGCCGTTCTACCGCCATACTGTCGAGGGCCCGGACGACATGCCGGCGCACATCAAGTCGATCCTCGTCGGAAGCTCAGTCTCGATCCCTGGCACCGGCGGTCGACTCAACCTCGGGACCTGGCAGGGGATCTACCTGTGCGAATTCCGCGAATCGGCGCCGGGCCGAAAGTTGGTGGTGACGGTTTTGAGCTAGTCTGCTATCTCCGAGTCATGACCCGCGCAAAGTCCTACTCCTTCTTCCTCGTCTTGTGCTCCCTCTGGTGGGGCTGGACCGTCCTTGTCGACTTCTTCGTGATCCGGACGGTCTTCGCCGTCGTGACGAGCTTCTTCGAGGCCGGGGACCTGGGGGTCACCGTGTTCTCGCGGTTAAACGACCTCGAGCTCGTCACCGCGACCGGGATCCTGGCGCTCGTCTGCTGGGAGCTCCGCCGCGGGAAGAAGCTCCTCCCGCACCTCGCCCTCGCCCTCGTCGCCTGGGCCATCGCCGTCACCTACTTCGCCTACCTCACGCCGAAGCTCGTCGCCCTGACCGAGCTCTGGAAAAAGACCGACCTCATGGGCATCACCGCGGTCGCCGGGATCCCCGACATCCAGCAGGAGCACCAGCTCTACCACCGGCTCTACATCGGCCTCGACACCATGAAGCTCGTCGTCCTCACGGGCCTCATCGCCCTCGGCGTCTGGCGCGAGGACCGATGGAGCGCGTGACGCTGCCGCCGGTCCCGGCCGGAGCGCTCTTCTTCGCCCCGATGGAGGGCATCACCGACGAGGCCTACCGGAAGACCATCCTGAAGCTCTACCCCGAGTGGGACGTCCTCGCGACTGACTTCCTCCGGGTCCCGGCCGCGGGCCACTACCCGAACAAGCACGTAGTGCGCCACTTCGGGAAGGAGCTCTTCGCCGCCCCCGGCGTCCGCGAGAAGACGATGTTCCAGATCCTCACCTCGCACCGCTCGTTCACCGTCGACCTCGTGAAGCAGCTCGAGGACCTCGGCGTCCCGTGGCTCGACATGAACATCGGCTGCCCGTCGAACACGGTCTGCAAGAGCCAGGGCGGCTCCTACCTCCTCCGGGACCTTCCCGCGCTGGGCCCCCTCGTGCGGTCGATCCGGAAGAACTTCTCCGGCCGCTTCACCTGCAAGATCCGGATCGGCTACCACGACACGACGGGCTTCGAGGATTCGATCCGGCTCTTAAACGAGGAGGGCGCCGAGCTCATCACCGTCCACGCCCGGACCCGCGACGACATGTACAAGGCGCCGGCCCGGTGGAGCTTCATCGCCCGCGCCGTCGAACTCTCACGGGTTCCGGTCATCGGGAACGGCGACGTTTGGGCGACGCCGGACGTGAACCGGATGCTCCGGGAGACCGGCTGCCACGGCGTGATGGTCGCCCGCGGCGCCCTCAAGGCGCCGTGGCTCGCGCAGGACTACCGCCGCGAAAACTTCTACCCGACGCGGTCCGAGACGGCCGCGCGGATCCGCGAGTTCTTCCGTGAGTTCCGGGCCACGCTCGAGGCCGAAGCGGTGACCGCCCGCGGGCTCCTGAAGCAGAGCAAGTCCGTGGCCCGGTTCATGGTCGACGACTTCGAGAACGGAGAAGCTCTCCGCCGGAGCCTCCTGATCTCCCAGTCGGTGGATGAGTTCTACGGCGTGATCGCACGCCTGTAATTTAGTTACGATTTTTAAGTACTGGGCATTTCTTTAATAACTCGTATAAATCACTTTTATTATATGCTGTTTGATAATAAGTTTGCTCGTCTAACTTATAAGAGCTCAAAGTTTTATCTACATTTGATTCACCTTGATTAAGTCTATATTTCTCCATATTTAGTTCGGATTGAATCATTTTTTGCGCTACTGATTCTCTTAGCGTTACGTTATAGAAGTCAAATGTCCCCTCATCTACAACAGCTTTTTTATCGTAGCAGATTTTAACTAATTCTCTGATTTGAACAAAATCAGATTTAATTGACTCTGCTCGATCCGCCATTTCTTTTGCCTTGACACAAGTTGGAAGCATCTCTATTTGTTTCAATCTTATGTCTTGAGGTGATGGTATTGAAAAAAAAGATTTATCAATATTAATAATTCGGCTTTGAAGGCCTAAACTTGTAATACCGTCGTAAGAAGGTATATTTCTGAGTGAATTTGAAAAACCATATCTTTCAGACAATCTCAACCTTTTATTTATCTCCAGCTTTCTTTCTGCTTTATGTATGCGATCCACTGAAAAATCATTTGCTGGCAAGGGAGCTGTATTCACTCTTAATGTAAACGGAAGTATACAGTCAGTAGAAAAGCCTAAAGGTGAGGATTGATTGCAGCGATAGTCATTCCATCTGTTCGGGAGTGCTTGAAGAAGATTTTCATCACTTCCTAACGTAAAAGTGCCTGGTTGCGAACGAGCATAACGATCTTCCTCATAGATAAGATTATAACCCTTCTCTTTTAATCGCGCTTCCCATGCATCAGTTTCCGATTTTTTAAAAGACGCAGTTTCATATTTTTTTTTGTCATTAGAGTCCACTACAAAAGCTAAAGGACCCATATAAATATTGCACTTTAATGCCGATTCTTTTTCTGCCGCTGGCATTGACGTTGTCGAGTTAACTTCTTGTGACTTAACCTGAGCGCTAAGTAAAATTAAAAGCATAATGTATTTTTTCATTAAGATCCTCTCCTTGGACTGCGGTCGAATTGTTAGACTCCTTGTAGCTTAAGTACCCATCCAAGCCGATCAACTTTGCCTAACGTTTGGTATACTAAACTGAGGAGTTGATCATGACCAAAAAGACA
>JBILTI010000358.1:0-3177 GCA_044371595.1 Bacteriovoracaceae bacterium | reverse complement strand
GGCCGAGGGGCAGCTCGTTCGCTTCGCCCTCACCGACGACGTCAAGAGCTACCTCAAGCAGCGCGAGCTCGACGTCACCGGCGTGAACTACAAGACGATGGAGATCGAGGCGCTCCTGACCCCGGCGGAGCTCGCCGAGCTCGGAACCCGGAAGACGACGATCCGCTACTCGTTTCCGCAGTCGCTCGTCGCGGGCCCGGACGCCCGCTACCAGAACCCGGACGAGATCGAAGACTTCGTGCGGAGCACGCACGCCCGGTACCCCGACATCACGGAAGTCCGGGTCATCGGAAAGACCCTCGAAGGTCGCGAGATTCTCGCGCTCAAGATCTCCGACAACGCTGCGGTGGACGAGACTGAGCCTGTGGTGTTAGTGAACGCCATGCACCACGCGCGCGAGGTAATGACCCCGGAGATAACGACGGACATGATCGACTACCTGACGTCCCGCTACGGCCAGGACGCGGACGTCACCCGCTGGGTGGACCGGACGGAGATCTGGGTGATCCCGATGTTCAACCTCGACGGTAACCAGAAGATGTGGCTCGAGAATCCGATGTGGCGGAAAAACACCCGCGGCGGCTTCGGCGTCGACCTCAACCGGAACTACCCGACGGGCTGGAACTCCTGTAACGGATCCAGCGGCCGGGAGACGGCCCAGGATTACCGGGGAACGGCACCGGCGTCGGAGCCCGAGACGGCGGCCATGATGAACTTCGTCACCGCGATCAAGCCCGTGTTCAATATCTCGTATCACTCGTACTCGGAGATCGTGATCTACCCGTTCGGCTGCCGCCCGCGGCGGACCCCGGCGGAGGAGGCCGTTGAGGCGATCGGCGCGGAGATCGGAAAGAAGCTCGACTACAAGCCGGGGACGGCCTGGGAACTCCTCTATAACGCCGACGGCGGGGACATCGACTGGATGTACACGGAGCACCAGGTGATCCCGTTCGTGATCGAGATTAACAGCACCCAGGACGGGTTCCACCCGGACTACTCGAAGACGCGCGACAAGACCGTTCTCCGGAACCGCGCCGGCTGGATGCACCTCTTCGCGCGGCTCGAGGGGCCAAGCCTCCAGGGCGTCGCCGCGGATAAGGGGTTTAAGACGATCGAGGTATCGAAGGCCGGAGCGGCGGCGGTGGCGCAGACCTACCGGATCAATCCGGACGGAAGCTTCTATGTGATCCTTAACAAGGGTGTGTACGACGTGACCTTCGAAGGCGCGCGGACGCAGCGCTTCGAGGGCGTGAGCGTGGACGGAGTTATGACGTTCGACCTCTAGGCGTCGCCGCGGAGCTTTTCGAGGGCCTCTTCGAGGCCCTCTTTTATTTCCTTGAAGTCGTCGGACTTCACCCAGAGGAGAAACTTCCGCCCAGGGTAACAGGCGACGGCGATCGCGTCGTCGCACTGGCCCAGGCAGCCGCTCCGGACGACCTTGATCTCGCCTTTGTGCTCTTCCTTCGCCCATTTCTTGAGCTTGTCCGCGAGCTCCGGCGAGCCGTGCTTGGCGCACTCCTTGCCGAAGTTGCAGACGTAGACCTCGAGCGTCGATTTGATGTCGATTTCTTTCATACGTCTCCCGCGACGATCCGCTCGAGGAGGGGACCCGTCAGCGTTACGACGCTGGACTTCGGGACGCCGCCGTCGGGCCAGGTGCTGGTGAGCTTCTCGAGAGACGGCGACGTCTCTCCTGGATGCTGAACCGAGAGGAAGAGTGTCTTGTGGTCCGGAGCAAAGCAAGGGCCGGTGAATTCCGCGTCGACCGGCGCCGACGCGACGCGGATGATCTTCCCCTGATTCGGTCCGCCCCGGAGGAAGACGAAGAGGCCGTTGTTTCCGAGACCCTCGTAGGGGCCCTTGTGCATGTCCGTTCCGGACATGTCGGTGGTGAACCAGAGGTTCCCCTTCGGGTCGAAGACCATGTTGTCCGGGCAGGCGAAGGACTTGTCGCTTCCGGTAAGGAACGTTTCGTGCCTGAAGGTGAGGGAGGCCGGATCGTTGCCGTCTTCGATGATCTTGAGGAAGCTCCCGTAGTAGTTCTTCGCGATCTTGTTGTTCGTCAGGGCGACGAAGACGTGCCCGGTCAGCGGATCGAACTCGATGTCCTCAGGTCGGTCGAGCGGGGTGGCGCCGACGAGCTTCGCGGCTTCCCGCGCGAAGACGAGGACTTCGGTCTGATCCGTGAACTTCTCCCGGAGCACGGGCTGCTCGGTGATGTCGAGGGAGAGCCACCGGCCCTTCTCGAGGTTCGCGACGTAGAGCTTGCCCCGCTCGAGGGAGTCGCCGGTGTCGGAGACGAACTTGTAGAGGTGCTCATTGACGCTGTCGTCACCTGTGTAGGCGACGATCCGGCCGTTCTTTCCCTTCGTCACGGCCGCGCATTCGTGGGCGCAGCGGCCCAGGGAAACGAGCTTCTTCGCGGCGCCGGTCTTCGGCTCGACCTCGACGACCCAACCGTAGTGCTGCGGGTTCCGGGGATAGTGCTTGTCCCAGGCGACCCAGCTCGCGGTCTTGTTCCCGCTACGGTCGCGGTCGCCCCAGAACATGTCGTAGTTCTCCTCGCAGGTGAGGAAGGTTCCCCACGGCGTCTGGCCGCCGGCGCAGTTCCCCATGGTTCCGAGGGCGAAGGCCGAACCGCCGATCTTCTTGCCCCAGGCGAACGGGATCTTCGTGTTGCCCGTCAGGCGCCGGTTGTACGGCGATTCCGGCTCGAGCGCCCATTTACCGTTGGCGAGCCGCACCTCCAGGATCGAGCCGCCGACCTCGAGGAGCTCGCGGTCGACGTTCGCCTTCGTCCGGTCGTTGCCGCCGATGAAGAGCGGAGTGACGTACTCGTGGTTGACCCAGAGGAGTCCCCGGTCGGCGCTCAGCGGATGGAAGGCGATGAAGTCGTTGTTGAAGCCGAACTTTTCCGTGGCGGTGATCCGGTCGCCCCAGCGGACGAGGACGTCGTAGGAGAGTCCCTCCGCGGTGAGGAGCTGGTCGGCCCGGCCCGGGCCGAGGCCCGGGAGCGAAGTCGTTGATGGTTTGAGTCCCGGGACCGCGCAGCCGGGGAGCGTAGCGAGGACACCGGAGACACCGAGGAATTGCAGGAAATCGCGTCTGTTCATTCTGACCTTCTGGGAAAAAATTTAATCCATGATAGTATAGGATCGAATGAAATTCCATTTGCCC
>JBILTI010000356.1:0-3201 GCA_044371595.1 Bacteriovoracaceae bacterium | reverse complement strand
TAGACGCTCACGAGGTGGACCTCGCTCTCCCGGAGGAACTCGAGTTCCCGGACCTGCGCCAGCTGCTTCCGGAGGGGATCGTTGAGGTTGACGGCGACGGCGACCTTTCTAGCAAATGACATCGGTTAACTCCTTGTTGCCTTAAGGCTACCCCGGGCGCCCTCCGCTCCCCATGACTCATCCCCCATCCGCGGGCCGATAAAAGTCACTCTTCGGCGTCGCCGGGGTGCTTATGTGGCCCGATCTCGTGCAGGTCGCCGCCGCGGAGCCGCGCCAGTTCGAGCTCGTGCTCGCGCTTCTTCTCGAGCTCGTGCTCGCGCTTCTTCTCGAGCTCGAGCGCCGCCCGCTCTTCGGCGGTGAGGGGGAAGTCCTGCTTCTGGAGCACCGGAACGATCTTCCGGACGTGGGTCGCGAGGTCGATCACCTGGATCGTCCCATCCCGGAGCGGCACGACGCGCCCGTACCGGGACAGGAGCGGCTCGATCTGCTTCGCTGCAACCGCGACGTCGACGCCCTTCACGATCGAATAGTTCAGCACCACGGGATCGAGGGTCTCCGGCAACGCCGGCGCGACCTTCCGCGAGGCCTGGTAGGTCGGAAGGTCGCTCTGGAAGCGGATGTCCCGGGCCTCGATGATCCGGTCGGTGTTTCCGAGCTTCGTCGGCACCCGTGCTAAACCGAACACGTTCAGCACCTCCGAGAGAACGAGCGCCGCGTTGCCGCGGGTGACGTCGACCGGCGCGCTCAACTCCCGCGACGCGGGGATCAGCTTCTGGTCGAAGAGGATGCGCTTTCCCGAAAGCTCGGCCGCGTGGTTCACGCAGTCGCTGAGCTTCTTGCAGGTCGCACCTAGGGCCGGTGCCGTGAGAAGAAAAAAGATCACGTACTTCATGGTCGTCCTCTCCGGTCCCGCCAAGGCTAGCGAGGCCGCGCCCCCGTGACAAGCTGGCCCGCGGCGCGGCCGCCCGACGAAGTCCGGATCGACGCAGTGGGCGCTCGCGCCGCCGGCATCTGGTGGTACCCTCTCCCCAAGTGGATCGAACTCCTCACAGTGCTCGCCTGTGTCTACCTTCTCGGCCTACGAGATGGCCTTCGTGACCGTCTCCCGCCGGGACCTCGCGGAGCTCACGGACCGCGGGGTGTGACTGGTGAGAAGCTCGCTTACTTTAAGACCGGGCCCGAGCGGACCCTGTCGATCATCCAGATCGGCTTCACGCTGGTGGGCACACTCGCCGCCGCCGTCGGCGGTGCCGGAGCCGTCGAGGCGATCGTCCCGGCGATCGAAGCGAAGGTTGGGATCCGCGGGACCCTGGCCGAGGCGATCGCCATGGCCCTCATCATCGTCCCGCTCACCTACGTGAACGTCCTCTTCGGCGAGCTGATCCCGAAGTCCGTGGCCCTGCGGCACCCGCTTCCCGTGCTCCGTTCGGGCACGCGGATCCTGAACAGCGTCGACGACCTTCTTCCTCCGCCGGCTCCGGGTCCCGCCCGCGGCGAAGGGCGACGACGAGGAGCTGATCGACATCGGTGGCCTTCCCCGCTACCACCGGGACTTCGTCCTGAACCTCCTCGACCTCCGGGACCGGCCGCTCCGGTCCGTCCTCGTGCCGTGGAAGACCGTAATCTGGATCAACTTCACCGACTCGAACGAGGGGGTGCTCGCGAAGACCGTCGAGAGCTGCCACTCGCGCTTCCCCGTCGTCGACGAGGACACGATCGTGGGCTTCGTCCACGTGAAGGAGCTGCAGGCGCTCAAGGCAACCGGCGGAAGCTGGGAGCGGTTGATCCGTCCGATGCTCACGGTGCGGGAGGACGCGAAGATCCTCGAGGCCTTCATGCGGATCCAGCAGGAACGCCAGCACATGGCCGGCGTCGTTAACCAGGACGGAAAGCTCCTCGGCATCATCACGCTGGAAAACATCCTCCAGGAGATCGTCGGCGAGATGGGAGAAGAGATTCCGCGCGAGCGGATCACGAAGCTCCTGGCGCGGCGGCGGCGGTTCAACTTCGGGAACTACAAGTATCCGACGTGAGGGCAAAAAAAAAGGCCGCCCGAAGGCGGCCCGGCCCGGCTAGCGGGCCTTGAGATCCTTGTAGGTGTTCTTCGTGTCGCCGGTGTAGATCTGGCGGGGGCGGCAGATCTTGAAGCCCGGTTGTTCGACCATTTCCTTCCACTGCGCCATCCAGCCCGGGAGGCGCCCCATCGCGAACATCACGGTGAACATGTTCGTCGGGATGCCGAGGGCCCGGTAGATGATTCCCGAGTAGAAGTCGACGTTCGGGTAGAGCTTTCGCGAGACGAAGTATTCGTCCTTGAGCGCGACCTCCTCGAGGCCCTTGGCGATGTCGAGGAGCGGGTCCCGTACCCCGAGGGTGGCGAGGACCGAGTCGCAGGCCTTCTTGATGATCTTCGCCCGCGGGTCGAAGTTCTTGTAGACCCGGTGGCCGAAGCCCATGAGCCGGGAGGACGAGTTCTTGTCTTTCACCTCGGCCAGGAACTGCTGGTAGCTCTTGCCGGAGCCCTTGATCTCCTCGAGCATCTCGAGCACCGCCTGGTTCGCGCCCCCGTGGAGCGGGCCCCAGAGCGCGTCGACGCCGGCCGAGATCGTGGCGAAGATGTTGGCCTTCGACGAGCCGACCAGTCGGACCGAGGACGTCGAGCAGTTCTGCTCGTGGTCGACGTGGAGGATCAGGAGGACGTCGAGGGCGCGCGCCACTTCCTTCTTCACGTTCTTGTCACCGGTCATCATGTAGATGAAGTCGGAGCAGTAGTCGAGGTTCCGGTCGGACTTCACGAACTCCTTCCCCTGCGAGTGGCGGTAGGCGTAGGCGGCCATGACCTTGAGCTGACCCATGAGCTGGGCGATCGCCTGATCCTTCTGCGCCGGTGTCAGGTCCTGGGCGCAGAGGTCGTGGTGATAGGCCGAGAGCGAAACGAGGTTCGACGAGAGCACGGCCATCGGATGCGCGTCCTTCGGGAACGCCTTGATCATGGACTTGATCCCCTCGGGGACGTCGTCGAAGCTCGCGATGCGCTCCTCGAAGGACTTCAGCTCTGCGGCGGTCGGAAGCTTCCCGTAGAAGACGAGGTACGACGATTCGAGGAACGAGGACTTCTCCGCGATCTCCTCGATCGGGTAGCCGCGGTACTTCAGGATGCCCTGTTCGCCGTCGAGGAACGTGATCGCCGAAGTGCACGCG
>JBILTI010000354.1:0-3211 GCA_044371595.1 Bacteriovoracaceae bacterium | reverse complement strand
CGTTCTGGATCGTCCCCGTGAGCTTTTCCGGGGAGACACCCTGCTCTTCGCCGGCCAAGATGAAGAGTGCGAGGATCGGGATCACCGCGCCGTTCATGGTCATCGACACGGACATCTGGTCGAGTGGGATGCCGGAGAAGAGGATCCGCATGTCGAGGATCGAGTCGATCGCGACGCCGGCCATGCCGACGTCGCCCTTGACCCGCGGGTGATCGGAGTCGTAGCCCCGGTGGGTCGCGAGGTCGAAGGCGATCGAGAGGCCCTTCTGGCCCTTCGTGAGGTTGTCGCGGTAGAAGCGGTTCGACGCTTCGGCCGTGGAGAAGCCCGCGTACTGCCGGATGGTCCACGGCCGCACCGAATACATCGAGGCGTAGGGCCCGCGGATGAACGGTTTCTGTCCGGGGAGCGTCGTCGTCAGCCGAGCGAACTGCACGTCGCTGCGATCGTAGGCATTCCTTATGGGGATCCCCTCCGGCGTGACGAGGACGGTGCGCTTCCCGGGGCCCGGGATCTCCGGCGTGCTCCAGGGGATCTGAGTAAAGTCTTTCACGCGTTCCTCCCTTCGAAAGCGCGGACGATCTCTTCGAGGACGTCGTAGACGTTCTGGCCCGCGAAGAGGTTCCGGTGGCCGGGGAGTTCGACCTTCCCGGCGATGTACCTGTGCGTTCCCGCTCCGCCAGCCGCGGCTGCGGCCAGGGCCGGGTACGCGTCGTCGGCGGCGCAGAGGACGATGATCTCCTCGGAGCGGGCCCGGAGGTCGGCGGCGAAGGCTTCGACGTCGGTCACCGAGTGCCCGGGTTCGCTGACGCGGAGGCCCAGGAGTTCGAAGTAGTTTTTGACGAAGTTCAGCCGGGCGTTCAGCGCGCCGTAGTCGCCGTAGAGCGCGACGTAGACCGCGGGCCGCGCGCGCTTCGCCATCAGGAGCCGGAGCTCCTCGAAGGCGCGGGCGGCCCGGAAGACCGTCGGGGGACGGAGCTCGATCCCAAGGTCCTCCTTGACGTCCGGGTAGTCGTTCACCCCGGAGACGACGAGGCGGCGGTGCTTAACCAGGCGGAGCCGCTCGTCGCGGACGCGCGCGAGCTCGGCTTCGAGGTCCGCCCCGGCGAGGAGCCGCTGCATGAGCGCCCAGGCCTCTTCGCAGAGGGTCTGGGTGAGGTTTTCGAGATGGTAGGAGCCGTGGGCGGCGTCGTCGACAACCCCGAGCATGCTCTCGAGGCCCAGGATGTGGGCCGTGTTGCGGGCCATCCGGCGGGAGCGTTCCCGGTGTTCGTCAACGGGGAGCCTGCGCGCCTCGATTTCGAGAAGAGAATTGTAGCCGGCCGACTGGACGTGGTCCGCGCCGGCGACGTAGGCGGCGGCGACGGCCGTTTCGTTCCGGAGCATGTTCGAGTAGCGTTCGAAGAGTGTCCAGCCCTGGTAGCTCGTCAGGGCGACGAGCTTCACCGCCGACCGGTGGCCCCGTTCGGCGAAGATCTTTGCCGCCAGGAGCCGGGCCGCCCGGAGCTTCGCGATGCTCTGAAAAAAGTACGAGTCGACGAAGACGCCGATGTAGGTCTCCCGGTCCGGAGCGACGGTTAGAAGCTTCGCGAGGACCGCGAGCTCCTGGATCGAATGACCTCCAGCATCATGCGCCTCGCTTCCAGTGACCAATCGGGTGATAACCCGCACGGCGGAGGAACCAAAATCTTCCCCCCCGAGAAAAAACACCTCGAGCTCGTCGACCGGAGAATATTCGCGGAGGACTTCTTCGACGATTCCCCAAGTGGCCGCGTCGATCGCTCCCCGGTGAAAGAAAAAGTTTCGGACCCCCGCCGCGAGGTCCTCCCGGATCGCGGACCGCGCCTCGGCGGCGCCGAGGGTCGCGTAAGTCGTCGAGGCCTTCTTCCAGGCGACGACCGGGGCGAGGGAGACTTCCCCCTGCCGTTCGAGTGAAAGCGTAGGCCAGGCGAGGCCGCTGATCGTTTTCTTGCGGGTCTTTCCCGAAACGTCGGGAAGCTTCAGCTCCGCCCGGAGGGCGGCCTCCCAGTCTTCCGGTAAGGTATTGAAAGCGGACTCGATAAACGTCGTTAGCGCGGTCACCTGGTTCTCCAGTTCTTAGGGGGCGGGTAAACGGGTCCAGTTTAACAAAAAAGTAAGCAAAAATCCCCATCGAGATTAAACTATATTGGTCCCGGAGGCCCCCTTGGCGTTAACGCTTTTAGTAGAAAACAATCCGAAGATTGAGTCGTTTTACATGCTCAACCTGTCGACGTGGCTGGGCTTCGAGATCGTCGTGAAGAAGAAGGCCGAGTTCGCCCTCAACCTCCTCCAGACCGAAGCCGCGAACATCTCCCTCATCATCGTCCGGGCGAAGATCGAAAAGGAGGAGTCCGCGCGGATCCTCATCGACTACCTCGCGAAGCGCAAGCTCAACATCCCGGTGATCGAGATCGGCCCCGGGAAGGAGGTCCCCGGCGCCTTCGCGCACGTCCCGAACTCGCTCCAGCTGAAGCTCCTGATCCAGAGCGCCGCCAAGGCGCTGAAGATCACGGCGAAGGAAATGTCCGAGAAGGTCCTCCCGGACTACTTCCCCATTCCGATCCTCTACTTCAAGGTCCTCCGGCGGTCCGTCTGTCCGGTGTATTCGCAGGACGTCGAGGATCCGGCGAAGTTCGTCCTGCGCTTTGCGCAGCTCCGGGACTTCACCGAGGTCGAGGTGAACACCCTCATCCAGGAGGGGATCACGCACCTCTACGTCGAGAAGCACCACCGTCTGGACTTCGTGAACAGCGTGACCAACGAGCTCATGAGCGAGCTCGAGGCCCTCGACCTCTCGCTCGACGAACAGATGACGGCCGCGGACAAGAGCGTCGAGCTCCTCTCGCAGAAGCTCCTTTCGATCGGCGTCACCGAGGAGACGATCCGGCTCGCACGGAAGAACATCGATGGGATCAAGCGCAACGTGAAGACGAACCCAAAGCTCTCGAAGCTCGTCGAGCGGCTCCTCGCGAACAAGGCGAGCTACCTCTACCGCCACACGCAGCTCCTCGCCTACGTCGGCTGCCACATCGTCCGGAACATCGACTGGGGCAGCCCGTACCAGGAGGAGAAGATCATGTTCATCGCCTTCTTCCACGACATCGCCCTCGTCGACGACGCCCTGGCCCAGGTCTCGTCGGCGCTCGACCTGAAGAAGGCGAACCTCTCCCCCGAGGCCAGGGCCCTCGTCGAC
>JBILTI010000353.1:0-3212 GCA_044371595.1 Bacteriovoracaceae bacterium | reverse complement strand
CCGGAAGCTCAACGTAAGTTTTTGGACCTACCTCGACGATCGAATCTCGCAAAGAGAGGCCATTCCATACCTCGGGAAGATCGTTAACTCTTTGTAAAATAACAAATTTTTGAGCAGTTACCTTAGAATCGCCTAACTTCTATACGGCCTGGGGAACTTTTTCTGCTCCCCCTCGCCCCGGTGGTATTCGAGCTTATACTGACATCACAACATCTCGCTAAATAAGCGTTCAAATCCAAAGGAGGATTTATGAAAAAGATCATATTACTTGTACTCCTCGCGACCTCTCTCTCCAACGCCTTCGCCCGAGGAATTGATTGCAATGCACACAATGTCTATACAATTAGCGAGGGGCAAAATGTCCTCGCAGAAGCGAAGGAGTCCGCTGTGATCCGACTCCGGGAACCGAAGGAGTTGAAATCTCTAAGCTTTGATATTCCCGATGTGACGGCGTTCACTATCGCCGACGACTCAAAGTATGGGTCTCAGACGGAGACGATCATCAGCACCTTCCTAGGAATAGTAAGAGAGGAGAGGAAAGCATTCCTCGAGCTGCGCGCTCCTGGTCGGATGAGTTTTAGACAATGGAATGAGGCTAAAGTTCAGACGTATTTTCTCCAACCGACACTATTCGATCAAACTTCCTTCAATAATGTCTTCGCCAAGACTATATGGGGAGGAAGGGTACAATCGAAAGCGACGGCGTCAGGCGTCACCCATTACGTCCGTCTCGACAAGGACCCGTTTGGTTTGTATATCAAAATCGAAAATCGATTGAGTTTTGAGTGCGCAAGATCCGAGGCCGAATAGTCCACGCCCTCTAAAACCCATCTTAGTTTAATTTTCAGGCAGGGCCTTCACGGCCCGCCTGGAATCTCATACTATGTCCTCATGCCAGGATTTTTAACCCCTCAACAACGTCAGAGACTGCTGTCTGAACTTCGCAAAGAGGATTAGCGAAAGTACGCCGATCGGTTCCGTGTCATACTCCTCTTAGACGAGGGTGAAACTTATAAAAATATAGCCAAATTTTTGTTCTTACATGAGGGCACGATCGCCAACTAGCCGAGGAGCTCGAGCGGGAGCTCTGCCAGGATCTCCTCGATGACGATCTCCGCTTCCGCGTAGGCGAGCTGCTCCCCGATGCACTTCTTCGGGCCGATCAGGAACGGAATGAACCGGTCCCGGGGCCCGGTCGCGGGTTCGAGAAACCGCGCGGGCCGGAAGACCTCGGGGTCGACCAGAACGCGGGATCCCGTTAGACCAGGTAGGGCGAGATCAGAAGGTTCGTCCGGGGCGCGACGACGCCTCCGCCGAGCTCCATCGGCGCGATGTTCTGGCGGACGTTGATCGGAAACGACGGATAGGGCCGGAGGCCTTTCTGGAGGACGCTCTTGCGCTCGGCCGATCTCCGGGGGGCCCGCAGGAACGCGTCGGCGACCGGCGGATGCCGGAGCAGGAGGTAGAGGGTCCAGGCGATGAACATCGAGGTCGTCTCGTAGCCCGCGCCGAGGAAGGTTACGACTTCGTCGCGGATCTCCCGGTCGGAGAGGCCCGCCGGATGAGGTGGTACGTAAAGTCATCGAGCCGAGTGATCGCCGCCGTCAGCCGCCGGTGCTCCGGCGTCGGGATCCACAGGAGAAGCCGAACTGGAGAAGCGAACTTCCGGGAGAGGATCCGGCCGATGTCAGCGAAGGCGCGCCGGACCTCAACCGAGCGGTCCTCAGGCACGTCCCCAAAGAAGATCGCTACGGAGATCGCGAAGCCGAGGGCCATGATCTCTTCCGTCAGCTCGAAGGATTCCCGCCGCCGCCACTACCCCCCATCGGAGATAAAGAGGCTCTCGCCGAGGGCCACCCGGAGGAGCTTCGCCTGATCTCCCTTTTCGTTGTTATTCTTCCCGTCGACCAGGACGGTGCGGATGTCATCGGGGTGGAAGAGGAAGAGGGTCCGGAGCGGGCCCCTGAAGTAGGGTAAGTATCCGTACCGGTCCCTTGAGCGCCATGGCGCTCAAGAGATCGGCCTTAAATCGCCGAATCCCGTTGAGGTATTCGAGGCCCTTTACGGGAGCTATTTTACGGTTCACGGTCGTCTTTTTCCACATGATCTCATCACGCCGGCGGATCCCCAAATACCGCACTTTCCTGCTCAAGATTGTCGCTCGAGGTGACGATAGGGTTCATATGGTCCTCTCCTGGAACACCATCGCCCGGACCCTCAGATTCGTTATCCTCCTCCTCCTCCTCCTCCTCCTCCTGCAGGTCCTCCCCGCCTACGCCATCTCCCCGGAGAACATCGGCGCGAGCCAGTACGGCATCGGCTACCTCGCCGCCGCCGAGAAGCTCGACCGGGATGCGGATAAGTTCGGCGAACGCCGCGACTGGCCCAGGGAGAAAACCCGGCGGCTCTATGACATCGTCGAGCAGGGCCTCACCGGCTCCTCGCAGAACGTCCGGCCCGTCCTCGCCCAGGTCCCGGAGCAGGATCGGAAATCCTTCATCCGTCTGGTGGTTCACCTCCAGGAGCGGGTCAGCAAGAAGTCCCCCTGGCTCTTCATGATCGGGGCAGATCGGGCCGTCGCAACGGACGGCCACCACAAGGTGCGTTCGCTCCAGCGTCTAAACGACCTGCTCGACCAGAGTCACCAGCGCTGGCCAAGGCTCACCCGGGAAGTCCTCGAGGATCGGAGGCGCATTTCTCGTAAAGGTGTTCCCCAGGTTCGGATCCCGTTCAAAAATCCCGTCGTGCTCGCCCGCTACCCCGCCAACGTCCCCGCCGCGGAGGTCATGCGCGGGATCCTAGCGCAGCGGATGGGCCTCTGGGAGAGCGCCGAGGACACGGCCCTCGCCCGCCGCTACTACGGATCCGAGGCGGGCCAGCGGGCCTCGATCCGCGAACTGAATCACCTCGCGTCCCGCCTCGGGATCGAGGACATGAACTCCGGAATCATTTTCCGGGAAATCCGGCACCTACCCGACAACCCCTTCCGAAGCCAGATGGGCGTCTACTTCGAATCCCGGGGTCTCAAGGCCGGAGACGTCGGTTACGTCGCGTATACCGAGTTCTTCGTCGGCGACCGCGTCCGCCAGCTTGCGCTCCAGAACCCCGAGCGGTACCAAAATATCCTAAAGTTCCTCGCCCCGAACGTATCCATTGAGCAGCAGCGCGCGCTGCTCGCCGCCGCGATCCGGGAGGTAGACGACCTCTACGCA
>JBILTI010000471.1:0-3218 GCA_044371595.1 Bacteriovoracaceae bacterium | reverse complement strand
AGTTTTGTCTCTTTTGGAAGGCTACCTAAAGCGTTAGAGATGCCTTCGTATTGAGTCTTAAACTGCTGTGCTTGGAGTTTTTCTTTTCTATTTGATAAGGCCATATTCTGGCCCATCATTTTCAGCATCATCGAGTTTGTTCTCAGAACTTGTGTGGTGACACCGATCAAGACCGCAAGAGACTGATTAGTAAGTTTTACCGCCCCTTGAGGATTGGTCGATTGAGAATGAGCAATAATTCTTCTCGTTTCTTCATCAACACTGTCTGCATACTGAAAGAGAGTCCCGTTCATGGCAATGCTTTCACTTACAGATCGGTCTTGTGCCTCCTGCAAACGGTATTCACTCGTTTGAGGAACCGCACCATAGAGGTCTTCAATCGCTCGTTGCACTTGTTCAGCAGTTTCAAGGCTCCCATAGAGTCCAGGATTAAACTTTGGATTGATGATTTGAATAATTCGAAGCCCATCCCTGATGCCTCGGTTTATGTCTCTCATCAAAGTAAGAGTGTCTTTGCCTGTACTGAGGATTTGCCTTAGTTCATAGAGCTGCTGGATAGATTGAGCTAAAATCTTTAACAACACGGCCACATCACCACCAAACAGATCGGCCTTCGCTGGCCTTGGTATAATCAGCGTGAAGCAGAGAAAGATTGTGAGAATCTTTTTCTTGATACTCATGTTATCTCCAATTCCGCTTTCCCTTGAGAGATTCCATTAGGATAAGTTCGGGCCGCTTCTTCAATCGCTTGAACGAGATTCATGCCTTGTTCTCGTAGTTCTTGAATATAGCGATTGTCAGAGGCATCCGACGTTGAAAGCCAGTATTCAAATGGACTTGGAAAAATTCGAATAACCTGACGATGATCGCCCTCAATCATAAATCCTTCAGCAAATTCGCCCTTACGCTGCTCAAGCGAGTAGATGAGATTCAATTCCTGCGAATTGAGTTTGAGAGCGTTCTTTAGGATTTCAGAGTCTCCTCGTTGAAGAAGAATGAACTTCGTCGCAGTGTTGTTCATAATCGCTGGCCCAATAGGACTTTCTACGATCTCTTCCACACCCTGAGTAATAAAGGTAATACCAGAGCCCGTTTTACGAAGGGTTCTCGCGCAATACTCCATGAATCCCGCCGCCGCACTGGATTTAAGAAGTTGCCAGGCCTCATCTAAGATGATGCGTTTCTTGTTCACTTTATCCTTCTCCACCTGACTTAAAATGAAGTCAGTGAGAATCAAGATCATCACGCTTTGAAGATCGGGATAGCTAGATAGACCTTTCAGATCAAAGGTACAGATCGGGGCATCGGTTCTGAGTGAGCCTTTACCATCGAGTAATTTTCCGTAAGGACGAGTTCCTGTCCACATGAAGAGAACTTTGGAAATATCTACCATCGAAGATTCTTTGCTCTTGGCAAGTTTCTCCATGAGTTCAGAAAGAACGGGGATTTCATTTTTCTTACGCTTCTCCTCGTAAAGCTCGATGATGGCTTTTTCTAAAAGAACGCGGTCAAGCCTTGAGAGCTTCGTCTTATCACCTTCAACGACCATGCTTTCAATCACTGCAAGAAGTGACTTTAGCTTTTGATTTGATGGTTCCTGACTCGCATCAGGAATATCGAATGGATTAAGTCGATATTGATCGGACAAATCCATTTCAAGATACTGACCGCCCAAGCTTTCTGTGAGTTTTTTGTAAGAGCCACCAATGTCGATGATGAACACTCTTAGTCCACGAGCAAGTTCTTGGACGAGGATGCAGTTGTTCAAGAAACTTTTTCCAGCCCCCGATGAACCAGTGACTAGCTGATTGTAGTTCGTAAGTTTTGAGTCGAATGGATTAAAGCTTACAAGTCCATTCAATCGGTTTCTAAAGATAACTGTTGGGTCATCGTCACCTTCGCGTGGCCCATAGATCGGAATGAAATCGACAAGGTTGTTCGTCTTGAACTTTCTTGCTCTTTCAAGCTTTACAGGTGCAGCAGGAAGATTGCCCTTAAAAATCTTCCAAGAGCCGACTGTTTCCTCAAGACCTTCGGCCCCTTGAAGAGAACGAAAACGAGAAAGCACTTCACGCACTTGGCGATTGAGTTTCTTGTTTCCTTCATCCGTTGCAGGAACACGAAGAATGAGGCTCAGTTGGGCAGCATAGATTCGCTGGCCTGTGCTTAGCAGTTCACGGATAAGTTCTTCCGTTGAACTGAGTTTCGTTTCGCTTTCAAGATCACTTGCTTTGTTTCCAGAAGTCACCGCAAGTGAGTGGGCCATCTTTCTTTTCTGTTGGAGCTTTGCCATTTCATCTGACTGACTTGGAATCTCAAAGGAGAGAATCAAATCATAGTGAAAAGGCATCCGAAGAAAGGTTGATAGCTGTCCTGCAAAAGTCGCTTCGGGCAGTGTCTTGAGTGTCACCACCCTGTGATGGTGAGAGTCGAGAGTGAACTGCTCAAAGCCCAGGATCAGATCGCCAAAAACGAGTTGCTCCCGTGGGGAGTGCTGGGCCAGCCATTCCATTACCTCTAAGGTTTCTTTCTCAAGGTTATTCTCCTTTGGAGTTGTTACCTTGGGCGTAGGTTCCGATTTAGAGCGTTTGGGATTGAGTAACCCATAGATATGCCCCTGGACTTCATCCACGTTTAGAAGCCTTCCAAAGAGGCCAATAGAAGCGAATGAAGACAAGAGCGTGTCCACGTTTTGAAAGAGAACTTCCAGCGTTTCGTCATAATTCCGACTCGCAGACTCGGAAAAATCCTCTTGCTTCTTAAGAAAGCTTAGCTTCTTTCCTCCTACCATCTGGCTACGAAGGTAAATGGAAAGCTCAGGACGATAGAGTTCTGACGATGCTTGGGCATTTTTCAGTTTCTTTTCACGATAATCAGCAATGTTTGAAATGAGCGGATGAATCGTAGGGGCTTTGGCATCTGAATGTTTCTGAATCACCTCAGTGAAGTCAGAACCTACCGAGAGGCAGAACTGAACGCTTGTGTTTTCAGAAATAGAGTTCAAGACTCCACGCAAGCTCATAGCAAGCTGGTTGACTCTGTTATCATCGAAACATTCAATGTCGATGAGTGAGAGTCTGATTCCAGTTACCAGAGAGCCGTCGTTCAAAATAAGATGCGGCCTTGGTAATTGCGAGAACTCCCAATAGGGCAGCTCCTCACATAAACTTGGGTCAGTGTTTTTTCTTTGAAACATTTTTCACCTTTCCAGTAAATTT
>JBILTI010000352.1:0-3229 GCA_044371595.1 Bacteriovoracaceae bacterium | reverse complement strand
CCTCGCCGAGCCTCCCGGAGGCGGTCCTCGGAGCGCAGACTGACCTCATAGTCTACCTCGTCCTCATCCAGGCCGTCATCACCCTCCTCGTCTTTATCCTGTTCATCTTCTTCACGCACAAGATCGCGGGCCCACTCTACAAGCTTAAGAACCACCTGGCCGAGATCCGCGAAGGCAGGCCCTTGACGCCGCTCACCTTCCGGGACGGCGACTACTTCCACGACGTGGCCGAGGAAGTCAGTTTGTTCCTCGAGGCCGTCGCCCACAACCAGGAGAGCGACTTCCAGTACGTCGATGAAATCGCGAGCTACCTCGAGAACCTCGCGCCGGTGGTTCCAGACGACAAGAAGCCGATCTTGAACGAGATCTCCCGTCGGCTACTCGACATCAAAACCCGCTATAAAAATAGCCTTTAATCAGTGAAAAAGTTTCTCGAGATGGTATACTCTAGGCTCATCATCCATTGAGGGTTGATGCTACCCTACTGAGCACATGAAGTTTTTAATCCTACTGGCCACACTGTTCGCCCCGCCGCTATTTGCCACGTCGACGCCGACGCGGGAGCCGCTCGTCGATGCCGAACGCCTGCAGCTGACGAAGGGCGACCACATCATCGCCGAGCACCTGGTCAACATGATCAAGTTCGTCGAGAAGGGCTACGTGAACCAGGAGATCCTCGTGAAGGTGACCCGGGAGACGGAGAAGTCCCGGCACTTCGCGAACTTCACGCCGTGGCTCCGCGAGATCGCGACCATTTCCCGGCTGGGTCGCACGGAAGACTTCCTCAGCTACTGCAGGAGCTACATGGAACGCCGCCAGACGCTTCCCCTCGAGCGACGGCTCGAGCGGCTCGCCGGGAACTACTGCCGGGAGCGCGCGCTCGAGGCGATCGGCCGCGACATCGAGCGGACGAAGGTGTTGAACGACGACTCGACGATGTTCATCCAGCAGAACCTCAAGTTCTTCCTCACGAAGCGGAACAAAAAGAATTTCGCCTTTTTCATCCAGTCTCAGGTCACCCGGCCCGAGATTCTAAAGAAGCTTTCCCAGGAGGTTACGACCTACAGCGTCCGGCACGAGCTCGTGCCATCGCAGGAAGTGCTGAAGGACATCGTAATAAACGAACAGATCACCAAGCTGATCCAGGACAAGGGCTTTAATCCGCTCCAGCACCAGAACGTGTTCTACGCGGAGTACGGCAAGCTCATCGAGCTCGGTTACCGGGTCCTCGACAATAAGCCGACCGACGATAAGGTGAAAGATCACTACCAGTTCCTGAAGAACTACCTCGAGCTCAACCAGGACCATCTTCCGCTGGGCCTTTGTCTGACGCGGATGAACGACTTCGCGAAGGCCGTCTTCCGAGGAGGACACAAGAAGATCTCCCAGGAAATCTTCCGGTTCATCATTACGAAAAACGAAAAGGAAGTCCACGAGGACGCGCTCTTCTTCTACCTCTGGACGCACCTCTACCACAATGAGTTCAAAGAAGCGCACAAGCTCGCGGCGCAGCACGGGCTGATCAAGAACGCGAAGCAACTCCTCGATGCCCGGCTGAAGTTCTGGATCGGCATCATCCACGAAGAGCTCGGAAACCCCGCCGACGCGGTTGTCCTCTACGAGGACATCGTCTTCAACCATCCCTTAAGCTACTATGCAATCATGTCGACGAAGAAGCTCCAGGTTTTGAAGCCCGAGTCGCTGGCCGTCGGTTTCTACGTCGCGAACTCCGGGCCTACGGCGGGCCGCGCTCCAGCTGAAGGACCTAGAAGACGATTACGTGTCCTCGCTGGTTCGGCTCAAGGCCTGGGCGAAGATCGATTCGCTGCGGATGATGAAGATCGAGCTCAAGCGGCTTAACAACCACAGCATGCCGGCGTTCCTGGTGAAGAGTCCGAGCGAAAAGCAGCTCCACCTCCGCTCCGACCTCCATCTCCTGAACGCCCAGATCATCCAAAGCTCGGAGAACTACCTCGCGACTTTCCGGTACCTCTACGAGGTTCTCGAGCGGCGCGAGGTCATCTTTAACCGCCAGCTGCTCGAGATCCTCTATCCGCGGCCGTACCTCGAGGTGCTCTCCAAGGCGCTCAAGGGCCACAGCCTCGACCCGATCGTCGTCCTTTCGCTGATTCGACAGGAATCGGTCTTTAACCCCGAGGCGCGCTCGCCGGTCGGGGCCCGAGGCCTCATGCAGATTATGCCAAAGACGGCCCGGCGCTTCCGTCGCTCCGTCGGCGATCGCCAGCTCATCAACCCGCAGATCAACATCGACATCGGAACGAAGTACTTTAAGAACCTGGTGAAGCGCTACGACGGTAACCTCGTCTACGTCCTGGCCGCGTACAACGCCGGTGAGTCCAGGGTCGAGCGGTGGCGCAACGTCTACTTCGACAGCGAGGCGACGATCCTGAAGAACATCGAGGCGATCCCGTTCCTCGAGACCCGGAACTACGTGAAGCTGATCTTCCGGAACATCTTCTTCTACAAGCTCCTGATCGATCGCGACGAGCAGCTCGCCGACACCCGGGAGCCGAACCGGATCTTCGACGTCAACCTCGGCTTTAACAAGTAAGCTGGAGGTAGTACGTCGCCGTTGTCCGCGCGAAGCGGACCGTGCCGGAGTCGCAGTTGACCGTCATATCGACCCGGAGCTTCGCCGTGGTCCGCCACGTCTGATCGACGAAGCTCGACTAGCAGACGTTCGAGTCATTGTGGCGCCGGATCCGGCAGGTTTTGCCGGTCTCTTCCTGGAAGACCCCCTCCCGCCAGTTGCAGATGCGCTGGGATTTCTCCATCAGATCCCAGTAGGGACCGCCCCAGCAAGATTCCGTTTCATGGGCGAAGGCCGTCGCGAAACCGAGGATGAGGGTTGGGATTATTCGTTTCATTTGTCCTCACAGTGAGATCGGTTGATTAATCTATCATCTCACGGCAACGGGACTTTGCGATGCGCACCGGTGGGGCGTGCGGCCCCAGCGCTAAAGTAAAGCGCCGCGGTATCGGGGACGACGAAGCGTCCGCCGCCCGCCGGAACGGTTAGACGTTGAACTTGAAGTGGATGACGTCGCCGTCCTTAACTTCGTACTCCTTGCCTTCCATGCGGAACTTCCCGGCCTCTTTAACCTTCGCCTCGGAGCCAAGGGCGAAGAGATCTTCGCAGTGATAGACCTCCGCCTTGATGAAGCCGCGTTCGAAGTCCGAGTGGATGACGCCGGCGGCCTGCGGGGCC
>JBILTI010000351.1:0-3245 GCA_044371595.1 Bacteriovoracaceae bacterium | reverse complement strand
GCTTGCCGCAGGAATTGCAGCGGAAGCGCTGGATGAGCTTCGAGTCCTCGCGGCGGCGAAAGAATCCGTCGCGCGAGAAAGAATCGGGACAGACGCAGGATGGGTTCGGGCATTTTTTGATCATGCCATTGGGAAAGCAAAATCTTATCCCATGAGTGCGCTGGTAAGACTAAGATTTAAATGAATCCTGACCCATTGCGTCAGCATTTTTACCATTTCGATTCGCCTTCTCTCGATCCTTTATTCACCATTAAGGTCGGGCAGTTTTGATAGGACTTAGAAAGATCCTTAAGACATTAGATTTCTTGAGGCCATAATTTAAGCATCTTAAAATTGATTATTGGAAAACGTGGTGCTTCGATCAGTTAAAACAATCGACTGGACGCCGAGACCGGGCGGTGATTGAGTTCTTCCTCGGCGGGCAGATCCTCCGGTCCCGATCGAAGTGACGGCGAGGAAGCAGGTACCCTAGCGTTCACGTCCGTGTCGGGCGCCGCGCGCGGGCCCGCGCGCCCGAACCTTGCTACCATGGAGTGCCGGGAGGGAATCTATGGTAAGCCTCCACTTTGACTACACGAGTGCCGCCATCATCGTGGCGTTCTACGTCGTCGGCTTGGGCCTCGCCATGAACTCGGCCTTCCAGTCCCGCACGCCGCAGGGGACGATGGCCTGGTTCCTGGCGCTCACGTTCTTTCCGTTCCTCGCCGTGCCGGCGTTCCTCCTCTTCGGCAAGAAAAAACTCGAAGACTACGACCAGTACGAGCGGGAGCTCCTCGGGGTCCGGCGGCGGATCGAGACCGGCGTCGCTCCGTACCGGGTGACGAAGCTCGACACGCCCCTCGAGCGCTTCCTGGTGCACACCAACGTCGACTTCCTCGACGGCAACGAAGCGAAGCTCCTTCTCGACGGGAAGGAGACGTTCAATGAGATGCTCACGGCGATCAAAAATGCCCGGCGCTACATCTTCCTCCAGATGTACATTTTCCGGACGGACAAGATCGGGAAACTCTTCGCCGACGCGCTCGTCGCGAAGGCGCGCGAGGGGGTGCGAGTCTTCGTCCTCTACGAGCGCCTCGGGATCCGGATGTCGAAGACCGTGCTCCGGCAGATGACGGACGCCGGCGTGGCGCTCGGCGAGTTCTCGCCGATCCGGTTCAACAAGCTCCAGGTGAACTTCCGGAACCACCGGAAGCTCCTCCTGATCGACGGCGCGACGGGGTTCTTCGGCGGCATCAACATCGGCGACGACTACCTGGGCCGCTACCCGAGCATTGGGCCCTGGCGCGACACCAACGTCCGCGTCCGTGGCCCGATCGTGAGCCTCGCGCAGATCGACTTCATCAAGGACTGGAAGTTCTCCCAGCGCGTCCCCTTCGACGTCGAGCTTGCGCCGCCGGTCGCCCTGGGAAAAGGCCACATGCTCCTCGTGAACTCCGGGCCCGCCGAGGAGCGGCCCATGAACCTCCTGAACCACATCGAGATCATCAACTCGGCACGGTGCCGGCTCTGGATCGCCAACCCCTACATCGTTCCACCGCAGGGGATCCTCGACGCGCTCTTTATCGCGGCGATGCGCGGGGTGGACGTCCGGATACTGGTGCCCACGAAGAGCGACAATCCCCTGGTCGCGATGGCGATGGAGGTCTACCTCGAGCGGCTCGTGAAGGCCGGGATCCGGGTCTTCAAGTACCGGCGCGGGATGATGCACCAGAAGGTGATCCTCCTCGACGAGGAGATTAGCGTGATCGGCTCCTCGAACTTCGACTTCCGGAGCATGTACATCAACTTCGAGAATTCGATCGTGACCGACGACCCGCGGCTCATCAAGGACATCGACCTCTGCCTTCGGCGCGACTTCGACGCCTCCGACGAGCTCGACCCGGTCGACTTCCGGCTACGGAGCTTCCGCGACCGACTCGTGAGCCACCTCGCGAACAGCATCGCGCCGATCCTCTAAGTTAGGTGGTTGGCCCGCGCGGAGGTAGAGGAGCGCGCCGACCACGACGGCGAGCCACAGGCCCACGCCGAAGACGAGGGGCCGCGCCCCGACTTGGCGGAGCTTCTTGAGGTCGAAGGTGAGGCCCAGGAGGAAGAGCGTCACCGCGAAGCCGAGGCGGGAGGCCGCGACGATCGGGGCCTTGAGGGGGGCGAGGACCGGCGCGAAGGTGAACGCGAGCGACGTCAGGAGAAACCCCAGGACGAACCACGGGAAGACGAGCTTTCGCTCGGGTCTCCGCACCAGGGATGCGAAGAGGAGGGTCACCGGGATGATCCAGAGCGCGCGCGTGAGCTTTACCGTCGTCGCCACCGCCAGCGCGCGGGGGCCGTAGACCGAGGCCGCCGCGACGACGGAACTCGTATCGTGGATCGCGAGAGCGGCCCAGGTACCGAAGGCGTCCTGGGAAAGGGCCAGGTACGCGCCGATCGGTGGAAACACCAGGACCGCGAGCGCGTTCAGGAGGAAGACGATCGCGAGCGAAATCGCGATGACCGTGGCCTCGGCGCCGAGGACCGGCGCGAGGGCCCCGATGGCGCTGCCGCCGCAGATCGCAGTCCCCATGGTGATCAGGTATCCGAGGGTGCGGTCGAGCCGGAGCAGTCGAACACCAACGAGGCCCGCGAGGAAGACGGCGAGGATCGAGACGAGGGTGACGGCGCCGCCCCGGACCCCGTCGCGGAGGACGCTCGAGAAGTTCAGGGCCGCGCCGAGGAGGACTATGCTCGCCTGCAGGAGATACGTGCTCCCGGTCTTCGCGCGCGACCGCAGCGCCGGGCCCGCGACGAGCGAAAGGCCAATCCCCCCGAGGAGCATCCACTGCGGCGAGAGCGCGATCACGGCGTCTCGCTCGGAAGCACGGTCCGGAGCTCTTCGTAGCCGCCGAGGTTGTGGGACTCGATGCCGTTCTTCCGGAGGATCTCCCGGGCCTTGCCCGAACGGTTTCCGGTCCGGCAATAGAGGAAGACCTTCCGCTCCTCGGCGAGCGCCGTGAAGTCGGCCTTCCAGCCGTCGCCGGTCAGCCGGGAGAGCGGAAACGAGCGGGCGCCCTTGACCATCCCGGCCTTCAGCTCGGGCGGTTCACGGACGTCGACGATGACCGCTTTCCCGGCCCGGGCGAGGTCGTAGGCCTCGCGGGGAGTGGCGGCGAAGGACGCGGTCGTAAGGACGGCGAGGACCAGGGCGAGGAACGGCTTCATGCGAAACTCCTTGGTGTTGGCGATGGGTTAATTTTGAAGGAACCGAATTG
>JBILTI010000349.1:0-3250 GCA_044371595.1 Bacteriovoracaceae bacterium | reverse complement strand
GTCCTGGTGCTGAACCAGGGGAAAGTAACCTTCTTCGGCGACGTCGAGCCGGGGATCGAGGCCTACCTGAACCTCAAAACTCCGGCGTAGCCGGCCCCGGACTCCCTAGGGGATCCGCGCGCGCTTCTGCGCCAGGAGCGAGTAGAACGCGGGAACGACGATCAACGTCAGCACCGTCGAGATCAAGCTGCCCCAGATGATCGCCACCGCCATCGGCTTCAGCGACTCGGAGCCGGGGCCGATCGAGAACGCGAGCGGCACGGCCCCGGCGACGGTGGAGAACGTCGTCATGAGGATCGGCCGCAGGCGCTTCGGGCACGCGTCCCGGAGGGCGTCACTGATCCCGAGGCCCTCATCACGGCGCTGGTTCGTGAAGTCCACGAGGAGGATCGAGTTCTTCTTCACGATCCCCATCAAAAGGATGAGACCGATCATCGAGTACATGTTGAGCGACTGGCCCTGGCCCCAGAGGCCCAGGAAGGAGCCGGAGATGCTGAACGGCAGGGCCACGAGGACGGTCACCGGATCGATGAAGCTGTTAAACTGGGCGCCAAGGATCATGTAGGCGATGACGACGCCGAGGCCCAGCGCGAAGACGAGGCTGCGGAACGTCTCGCGGAACGTCTCCGAGGAGCCCGACTCGACGAGCGCGTAGCCCGCCGGGAGATGCTTCTTCGTGAGCTCCCGGACCGTCTCGAGGGCATCGCCCTGGGACTTGCCGGAGACGACGCCGGCGAAGATCGTGACGGCCCGCTGCCGCTGGCGGCGGTTGATCGTCTGGACCCCTGGGAGCTCCTTCACGGTGACGACCTCGAGGAGGTTCACGAGCTCGCCGCGGGTGTTCCGGACGAAGATCTTGTTCAGGTCGTCGAGCCGGCTCTTCGACGCGTCGGACATCTTGATGCGGATGTCGTTCCGATGGCCGTCCTTCGAGTACTTCCCGACGATCACGCCGCCGATCAGAGCGTTGATGGTGGTTCCGATCTCCTGGACCGAGACGCCGTGGAGCTTCGCCTGATCCCGGTTCGGGAAGATCTGGATCTCCATGACCGATTCCTTGTAGTCGGTGTCTATGTCGGTGTAGATCCCCGAGGCCTTCATATCCTCCATGACCTTCTTCGCCGCGCCGACGAGAGTCTTCCAGTTTCCGCCGGTGAGCGTGAACTCGACCGGGAAGCCCCGGCCCGAGGCACTGAAGCCTCCCTGGGAGGTGTCCTGCACGAAGACCTTTCCTTTTTTAAAGGCCTTGAAGTCCGCGCGGTAGACGTCGAGGAGTTCGAGCTGCTTCGGGGGCCGCCCGAGCTTCGGGTCCACCGGCCGCTTCTCCGGGTCGTGGAGCGTCACGAACATCATCGCCGTGTTGGATTCGCTGCCACCGCCGCCGCCGAAGCCGCCGACGGAGACGAAGTAGCGCTTCACTTCCTTTCGCTTCCCGAAGTAGGCTTCGATCTCCCGGGTCGCTTCGTCGGTGTACTGGAGCGAAGCGCCGTCCGGGGTCTTGAGGCGCACCATGAAGGACGAGGTGTCCTGCGCCGGCGTGAACTCCTTCGGGATGAGCTTCACGATGTAGAGCGAGCCGGCGAAGAAGATCACCGAGGAGACGAGGACGAGGAGCCGGTGGTTCAGCGCCGCCTCGAGGAGCCGGCCATAGGCGACCGTGACCTGATCAAAGAGCGCATCGACGGCCCGGCCCAGCTTCGACTGTCGGGTCGTGTCCTCCATGAACCGGCTCGTCCGCATCGGCGTGAGCGTCAGCGCCTCGACGTACGAGAGCGCCACGGCGACGGACATCGTGATCCCGAACTGGAAGAAGAACTTCCCGATGATTCCCTCCATGAGAGCGACCGGGAAGAAGATCGCGATGATCGCGACGGTCGCGGCGAGGGCCGCGAAGGAGATCTCATTGGCGCCGTCGAGCGAGGCGCGGACCTTGTCCTTCCCCTCCTCGTGGTGGCGGTAGATGTTCTCGAGCACCATGATCGCGTCGTCGACGACGATCCCGATCGAGAGCGAGAGGCCCAGGAGCGTGAACGTGTTGAGCGTGAAGTTCATGTACTTCAGGATCACGAAGGCGCCGAGGATCGACGTCGGGATCGCGAGAATGACGTTGATCGTCGCGGTGAACGAGCCGAGGAAGAGCCAGCACACAACGGCCGTGAGGAGCGCCGAGAGGATCATCGTGAACGAGAGCTCGTGGACCGAGTCCTCGATGAACTTTGTCGTGTCGAAGTTGAGACCGATGTCGACGCCCTCCGGGAGGTTCTTCCGGAGCTCGGTCATCTTCTTCTTGACGCCTGTCGCGACGTCGACGGCGTTCGAGCCCCGCTGCTTCCGAACGCCGATGCCGATCGCGGTCTTGCCGTTCACCCGCGAGAGCCGGCGGACGTCGGCGAGGCCCTCTTCGACGGTGACGACGTTCCGCATGGAGATCGGCACATAGTTCGGGGCCCCGCCGCGACGGATGATCGGGAGCTGCTCGAACTGGGCGACGCTCGTCGCCTCGCCGAGGGTGCGGACGTTCTTCTCCTTCTCCGGGTCTTCGATGAACCCCGACGGCGACTCCTTGTGTTCGGACTGGATCGCGGAGATGAGGTCGGTGACCGTGAGCTGGTACTGATTAAGCTTTTCGTTGGCGACCCAGACCCGGAGGTTCGGCTCGACGTAGCCCCCGAGGAAGACGTCGGCGACGCCGGAGACCGTCTGGAACTGGTCCTTCAGGTTATCCCGGACGTAGGCCATGAGGTCCTTCCGGGACCAGGTGTCCGAGGAAACGGCGAGCCAGAGGATCGGCCGGTCGTCGGGGTTCACCTTCGTGATCACCGGCGGGTCGATGTTTTCCGGGAGGAAGCGGTTCGCCTGGTTGATCCGCGCCTCGATCTCCGAGACCGCTACGTCGATGTCCTTCTCGAGGCCGAATTCGACGGAGATATTCGCGGAGCCGAGCCGGGCCGACGACGTGAGGGTCTTGACGCCTTCGACGGAGAGGACGGCCGACTCGATCGGGTCGATCACGTCGAGCTCCATCACCTCGGGGGCCGCGCCCTCGTAGGTAACGGAGATGTTCACCACCGGGAAGTCGACGTCCGGGAGCTGGCTGACGCCCATACCGCGCATCGAGAGGTAGCCGAAGATGATCATGCCGGCCATGAGCATCCAGGCGAAGACGGGCTTTCGGATCGAGATGTCGGACAGACTCATGGGAGGACTCCGGTGAGGGCTTCGAGGTTACGGTAGTTCAGGTGCCCAGTGG
>JBILTI010000348.1:0-3251 GCA_044371595.1 Bacteriovoracaceae bacterium | reverse complement strand
TCGCCCGGCTGACCGAGAACGACTTCACCGAGAACACCACCTTCTTCGACGAGATCCACCCGCAGAACCTGTACTACGACCGCGGAGTCCAGCAGCTGGGCCTCGTCATCAAGCAGATCCTGAAGCTCTAGGAGGAGCATGAAGAACGTCACCCGCGAACTCCAGGCCCAAGGCATCCTATTCCGCGAGGGGGAATCGTCCCACGACCTCTTTTACCTCCGCGAGGGCGAGCTCCTCGTCGTCACCGTCTCCGGGACCCAGGTGAAGGCGATCGCCCGGATCGCCCCCGGCGAGTTCATCGGGGAGCTCTCGTTCTTCGACGGAAAACCCCGCGCCACCCACGTCATCGCCACCCGCCCGAGCGTCCTGATCCAGATCGCGCGGAAGGATCTCCTGGAGCAGCTCCCTTTCTGGTTCCAGGAGGTCGGAAAGAACCTCACGAAGAAGATCCGGCACCTCGACGCCGTAGTGAACGAGTCGAACCTCCGGCGCGGCGCCGGCGACCTGAAGCCGCTGACGATCGAGGAGCAACGCCAGATCCTCGCGGTCTTAAAATAATTAATAATCTTAAGTATTTGGGCTAAACTGGCACCACCTTCCGGTTCCGTTCTGTCACCGATCCCTTTGGTTTCGGTGCCACTTCATGCACGGACCATCACCGGCGGGGCCCCGCGGGCGTCTTATACTTGGCATCCAACTCGCATCGTAAGGGTTGGGAGTAAGAACTGGCAACAAGGAGGTTGACCATGAGGATGAAGCCACGGACACACATCGTCTTCGCGCTCGTCGTCCTGATCGTCTCGGCCTGCGCCTCGAAGCGGGACATCGCAAGCACCCCCGATACGCAGGAGGAGCGGGACCGGGCCCAACATGCTCAAATGATTGACGGTCAGGCCTCGCGCCTCCGTTAAAAAAATGCCCAGCCGGGAAAAACTGTTTTTTAACTCGTAACTTTTATCTTATATTGCGGGTTAAATTACAGTTCTTTCCCGGAGGGATTTTGAGTTGAAGACTTCAACACCAAGTTCGACACGCTTCCACAACCTCGACGCGATCAAAGAATGGTCCACCACGGACGCAGACGAGATCTATCAGATCAGCCGCTGGGGCGAGGGCTACTTCTCGGTCAACGACCGCGGCGACCTCTGCATCAACCCGACGCAGACGAAGGACGGCCCGGTGATCAACATGATGGAGATCGTCGAGGAGATGAAGAACAAGAACATCCCCTTCCCGGCGGTGATCCGGTTCCACGACATACTCCGGTCGCAGGTGGCGAGCCTCAACAAGACGTTCCGCGCGCTGATCGAAGAGGCGCGGTTCACGGGCTCCTACTACGGCGTCTACCCGATCAAGGTGAACCAGATGCGCGAGGTTGTCGAGGAGATCGTCGACGCCGGAGCCCCGTTCAACTACGGCCTCGAGGCCGGCTCGAAGCCCGAGCTCCTAGCGGCGCTCGCGATGAACACGAACCAGAACTCGCTCACGGTCGTCAACGGCTACAAGGACCTCGACCTCCTCCGCCTCGCCCTCCTCGGGAACCAGCTGGGCCGGAAGGTCATCGTCGTCGTCGAGAAGTACTCCGAGCTCCTGGACATCATGAAGCTCTCTCAGGAGCTCGGCGTGGAGCCGATGATCGGCCTCCGGGCGAAAATCGCCACTAAGTCCTCGGGCAAGTGGGCGAGCTCCGGCGGAGACTACGCGAAGTTCGGCCTCACGATCACCGAGATCCTACAAGCCGTGAAGTACTTGAAGTCGATCGATAAGGCCCACTGCCTGAAACTCTTCCACTTCCACATCGGCTCCCAGATCCCCGACCTCCGGACGATCAAAGACTCGATCTCCGAGGGCGCGCGGATCTACGCCAAGCTCTACAAGGAAGGCGCACGGCTCGAGTACTTTGACGTCGGCGGCGGCGTCGGCGTGAACTACGACGGCACCCGGTCCAACTCGGCGTCGTCTATCAACTACACCACCCGCGACTACGTCGCCGACGTGGTCTACATCCTTAAGCAGATCTGCGACCTCGAGGACGTCCCGCACCCGAACATCGTCTCCGAGTCAGGCCGGGCGATCACGGCGCACCACTCGTGCGTGGTCACGAACGTCTTCGGCTCCGTCGAGATCGGCGCCGACGACTTCAACACCGACAAAATCGTCAACGAGAACATCCTCGTGACGAACATGCGCGAGCTCTCACAGGAGCTGACCGAGAAGAACTACCAGGACGTCTACAACGACGCGACGAAGCTCAAGGAGGAGTCGATCTCCGCCTTCAAGTTCGGCATCCTCTCGCTTGACGAGCGGGCCAAGCTCGAGACGCTCTACTGGCGCATCTGCCGGAAGATCGTCCAGGTCGCGGCCCTCGACGAATACGCCCCGGACGAGATCCTCCAGCTGAAGAACCAGATGGCCGCGCAGTACATGTGCAACTTCTCGATCTTCCAGTCGGCCCCGGACACCTGGGCGATCGGCCAGATCCTTCCGGTGATGCCGATCCACAAGCTGAACCAGAAGCCGACCGAGCTCTGCACCCTCGTCGACATCACCTGCGACTCCGACGGGAAGCTCGACACGTTCCTCTCGGCCGACGGCCCGACGAACACGGTGCCGATGCACAAGCTTAGCGGCGACGACTACTACATCGGCCTCTTCATGACCGGCGCCTACCAGGACATCATGGGCGACAACCACAACTGCTTCGGCCGCCTAAACGAAGTCCACATCTTCTGCGACGACGACGATCCGACGGACTTCTACATCGAAGAAGTGATCTACGGGAACAAGGCCTCGCAGGTCCTCTCGACGCTCCAATACAACCCGGAGACGATGGCCCAGACTGTGAAGGCCTCGATCGACACGCAGGTCAAGCGCGGAAAGATCCGGCCCCGCGACGGCGTGGGCCTCACAGACTTCTACGAGAGCTGCCTGAAGAGCTACACGTACCTGAAAAAGTAACACCTCGAAGGGCCCCGACCTGAACTGGGTCCTTCTTTTTTTTCGCCGCTAAACGCAACGCTGTTGGGTTTTCAAGCACTCATTACGTGAAACTCGTCGGTTAGAAGCGTTGACAATTCTCTTCGATACCTTCGGGTGTATCGAAAAAAGTCTGTACAGGCGTCTTCAAACTTTGCTCGGGTCTCGTAGGAAAGTTTCCACAGTCGCTCGATCGGGTTCAAGTTCGGCGAGTACGGAGGTAAGTAAACGAGTTGGATTCCAAGTGACTTTGCCAGCTCTTTTACTGGTTGCGT
>JBILTI010000347.1:0-3252 GCA_044371595.1 Bacteriovoracaceae bacterium | reverse complement strand
TCTTGCAAAAGATAGAGCCTTAAAGAACGCAGAACTGTTAGGTTATTCAAAAGATGAGTGTAAAGTTATCGAATATAGTTTCTCCAGCTTTCCCTTTCTTCCATCGCGGTGCAAAGCTACTTTAGAGTGCAGTAGAAGTACCGGAGATATCGGGGTTCCAAATAATCATCAGACCGCGCCGCAACAGCCATCCGTGAATGATACCGGCCGCGAGACTCCCCGAGAGGAAGTTGCTCCTCGAAATCCGAGAACGAGATCCGGAACCCATGCAACTCCTCAATAGCTCAGAGCTTCGACGGTAAAACGGTTCCTTCCTGAGGAATGGCACCGGAGTGCCATGCCCGTCATTTCTTATTGGGAGGGTAGGTCTCGGACCACCCAAAAAATCTCTACGGTCACCGTATCTATCCCGAGCTCCGCGCGGACGTCTAGGTGACGCCCCGGCTACGCCGCAATCTCGCTAGCGGCCTAGTTTCCGGTCTTCGTCATCACAACGAACTTAAACTCCTTGAAGCCGGCGGTGGCGCACGTGTGCATCACCTTCTTCAGGAACTCGTACTTGATCGTCTTGTCGACGACGAGGTTCGCGACGCCGGAGAACTTCTTCGCGTCGGGGGACAGCTTCTCCGAGGCCTTGATCGTCTCCTTGATCTTCACAAGCTCGTTGTAGAGCGGAACGATCCGGCGGCCGCCCTCGTCGTAGATCTGCGAGTTGTCCGTCACGTCGGCGTTCAGCACCTCGGCGTCGTCGACCCAGATGTGGGTCTTAGAGACCTGGACGTTGACGCCGAAGCTGTTGAGCGACTCGGAGGCCGACTTCGGAAGCTCGATGCCCTTCGGGACGTTGATGACGACCCCCGAGGAGTTGTAGCTCTGGAGGAGGAACACGAGGAGGATCGTGAGGATGTCGAGGAGGGACGTGATGTCGATGTCGAACACCTGTTCCTTTTTCCGCCGAGTGAATCGAGAGGCGCGCTTGGCCATACGTTTTCCTAGTTCGTTAGGTTACTGAAGACGATCTTCGCGAAGAGGTCCTTGACCCGCTCGTCGATCCCGTCCTTGTTCTTCCGGAAGATCGCCTCGTCCGTCTTATCCATCATCCGAACCGCGTCCATGACCTTCACGATGTCCTCGTAGGTCACCTCGCCAACGGGCTGGAAGATGATCGTGTCCTCGTCGAGGTGCTGCTTCTTTAGGTCGACGAGGAACGCATGGATCCCGGCGTAGTCGAAGTCCGCGCTCGGGGCCCGCTCGAACTTCCGGACGGGCCGCGACGGGAGCCCCTGGGAGAACGTGATCGTGTTCGCCTCGAGCTTGAGCGTAAGCGCGAGCGGATCCTTCTCCGGCTTCGGCGGTTCGACCTCGGAGAGGATCGGGGCGTCGCTGCCGATCTCGTAGATCTTGAGGAAGCTCGCCGACATGAGCAGGAAGAAGATGAAGATGAACACCGAGTCCATGATCGGAACGAGGTTCAGCTTCTCCTCGGGCTTCTTGCGCTTGCGGCTCGTTGGAACTCTGAGCATAACCGCTCCCTACTCGTCGACCGCTTTCTTCGTGCCGAGGATGTCCTGGAGCTTGACCGAGAACTCGTCGATCTCGTTCACGATCTTCTCGGACTTCGCCATGAGGAACGCGTGGATCATCATGATCGTGATCGCCGAGAAGAGGCCCAGGGCCGTGGTGTTCATCGCGACCGCGATCCCCTTGGCGAGGACCTCTGCCTTCTGCGTCGGATCCGCCGCGGAGACGGCCGAGAAGGACTGGATGAGGCCCTGGATCGTTCCGAGGAGGCCGAAGAGGGTCGAGAGGTTCGCGGCGAGCTGGAGGTACGGGATCCGCTGTTCGATCTTCGGGATCACCTCGAGGGCCGTGGCGTCGATCGCGTTCTGCACCTGCTCCGGCGTCTGGTTGGCGCGCTTGAGCCCGCTCTTCAGAACCTTCGGGAGCGCGGCCGCGGAGCCGGAGCACACGCGGATCGCGCCCTGGATGTCGTTCGACAGGATGTAGCGCTGGAGCTCGTTCATGAACGACGGGCCGTCGACGTCGTAGGTATACGAGAGCTTTTTGAAGCGCTCGAGCGCGACGGCGAGGGCGAATGCCCAGACGGCGAGGATCACGTACATGAAGATCCCGCCCTCGACGATAAACCGGATAGTAAACTGGATGATTTCCATAGCTCTTCCCCTTCCGTGGAAAAATAACGATTTATAATCCATTATATGCCGATTTAGATCGCGCGGAAGAAAATTAGCAGAGGACGTTTCTGCAGCGTGCCCGACGGTTCCCGTCGATTACTTCGCCGTCGCCTTCTTTGCCGGCGGCGCGGGGAGCGCGTGCTTCTTCCGGCTGAGGATCCGGTCGAGGCTCCGGAGGTAGCGGTTCGAGATCTGCTTGAAGAGCGAGGCGTCCGCGACGGGGGAGATCCCCTCCTGGCCTTTCCCGGCCGCGCGGAGCTTGTCGTCGAGGTCGAGGTAGCCGTTCATCGCCGCCGCCTTCTGGTCGGCCTCGCTTAGCTTCGCGTGTTCGTCCATCGCGGCGAGGATCGCGGCCTCGTCCATCGGGGCTTCTTCGGCGGGCGCTTCGGTGGCGGCCTCCGGGGTCGCCGGCTTCACGGCGACGACCTCCTGCTTCGGGGTCCTGGCGGATTCCTTCCCCTCGGCGTCCTTCGCGGCTTCGGCCGTGAGCGCGCCGCCGGCGGCGCCGAGGTCCGTGAGGTTCACGCGGAAGTTCGGCGGGAGGGCGGCGAGCTTCTCTCCGGTGGCCTGTTTGTTGATCTGATCCTGGAGCTTCGTGAGCTGCTGGTTCATTTCGGTCTGGTAGTCGAAGTCCTTCTTTCCGCCCTTCGCGCGGACGTGTTCGTTCAGCTCGACCTTCTTCCGGTCGTAGAGTTCGCTGAGCGCGGAGAGCTTCGCGCCGACTTCCCCGGCGAGGACCCGCGCGCGCTCCGTGTTTCCGCTCGCGAGCTCGTTCGCGAGGTCCGTCGCGAGCGTCGCCGTCGTCGTCACGAGGGCCTTGTCGTTCGGCCTGAGGTCGCTGACGGCGGGGCGGGTGATCCGGAGCGGATTGGCGCAGGCGCTGCCCGAGACGTCGAGGCCCTTGTCGGTCTGGGCGGCGCAGGTCCGCGAGCTCGCGGCGTCCGCGAGCTTCTCGAGGGAGTTCGGCGTGACCGGGGTTTCGCCGGCGGTCGCGCCTCCCGCGGTCCCGGTGGACCCGACCGCGTCCAAGGCCCGGCCTTTCCCCGAGAGGGCGTCG